>JAITWN010000164.1 GCA_031285245.1 Chromatiales bacterium
GTGCACGAAGAAACCGGCGTGCAGCAGACGCTGACCGAAATCTATTTGATCGGTGACACGCTCGCGCTCTCCGATCACGACATGGCTACCCTGCCCTGCGTTGAACGCGTGGTGCGCGTCTCGGAAGAATACCGCGTACTCGGGCGGCACAAAGAGGACACGCGCTCGACTTCCTTCGAGTACAACGGTCTGCACTTCGGTCAGGATAGCCTGCATGTGTTCGCGGGCCTGTGCGCGGTCGACAACCCTTCGCACGTCGAAGAAATGATGAAAGTGCTGCGCGACAACGGCCAGAGCTGCACGCGCATGGGCGCGTACAAGCCGCGCACCAATCCCTATGCGTTTCAGGGGCGCGGCAAAGACTGTCTACCTTATGTATTCGAGCTTGCCGGTAAGTACGACATCAAGTGCATCGCGATGGAGATCACGCACGAATCGCATATCGAGCAGATTCGCGAAGCGCTGCGCGTCACGGGCAATCCCACCGGTCTTCTGCTGCAAATCGGTACGCGCAATACGCAGAACTTCGAGCTGCTAAAGAGCGCTGGACGTCAGCATGAATTCCCCGTGCTACTGAAGCGCGGCTTTGGCATCACGCTCGAAGAATCGCTGAACGCGGCAGAGTATCTCGCGAGTGAAGGCAATCGCAAAGTGGTCTTTGGCCTTCGCGGCATGAAGACCAATATGGGCGATCCGCATCGCAACTTCGTTGACTTCTCGCATGTGCCGGTAGTCAAACGGCTCACGCGCATGCCGGTGTGCATCGATCCTTCGCACTCGGTCGGTTCACGCGCCGCCGCACCTGATCGTCTGCTCGACATCATGCACGTCACTGCACAGGGCGTGATCTCCGGCGCCAACATGATTCTGGTGGATTTCCACCCGCATCCGAGCAAAGCGCTGGTCGATGGCCCGCAGGCACTGCTGCGCGAGGAACTGCCGATGTTCTTGGAAGATGTGCGCATCGCACGCGAAGCGTATCTTCAGCGCGTGAAGAGCGCGGATAAACTGCGGCCGCAGAAGTCTTGAGTTTTGGATTGAAGGAAGATCTGAAAGCCCCTCTCCCACAAGTGGGGGGAGAGCGTAGCGAGGGGGGCGCAGCCGGGTGGGGAGAGGGTTATAACAATAAATAGGCTTTTTGTTAGACGCTCTAAGGCTTAAAAATCAGAACTGAAGCAAAACCACAGCCTGAGCAGCAATACCCTCGCCGCGCCCAGTAAAACCCATACCTTCAGTAGTCGTTGCCTTGATATTGACCAGCTCTGCGGCAATGCCAAGGTCGACAGCAAGACAAGCGCGCATCGCAGCGATGTGCGGCGCCATGCGCGGACGCTGCGCGATGATGGTGACATCGACATTCTCGATACGCGCGCCGCGCTCAGTCAGCATCGCCACCACTTGCCGCAGCAGCACGCGGCTATCGATACCTTTGTAAGCCGCATCGCTATCAGGAAACGCGCCGCCGATGTCGCCAAGCCCGGCCGCGCCGAGCAGTGCATCGCACAGCGCATGGATGAGCACATCGCCGTCTGAATGCGCGATCAAGCCTTGATCGAACGGAATCTGCACACCACCGAGCACCAGCGACCGATCCGCGCCGAAACGATGGGCATCAAAACCGCTGCCGATACGCATCCCTCAATACTCCTCGTGACCGCGACTTGCGAGTAGTGATTCCGCGTAAGCGAGATCGCCCGGCATAGTGATTTTGATGTTATCCGCACTGCCTTCGATCATGCGTGGCAGGTAACCCGCGCGCTCCATCGCACCGGCTTCATCGGTCACGCGTACACCGGCATCGATCGCCGCTTCGATCGCGGCAGTCAACGCGCCGAGACGAAACATCTGCGGCGTCAGTGCGCGCCACACACCGGTGCGATCGAGCGTATCGCTAACGAGACCACTACCTTCTTCCACGCGTTTTAGCGTGTCAGCGACCGGCACACCGAGCAAGCCACCAACGGAATGTTCAGCCAGCATGCGAATGAGATGATCGAGATCCCGACCACGCAGGCAAGGACGTGCTGCATCGTGAACAAGCACCCAGTCATCGGCTTGTGCATGCTTTGCGAGCAAACGCAGCGCATTCAGCACCGAATAGCAGCGCTCTGCACCACCAATGACGGTGAGCAACGGTTTGCCGCGCGGACGCGATTGGCTTTCCCAATATTCATCATCAGCGGCAAGCGCGACGACGATGCCATTGATAGCGGGATGACGACTGAAACGTTCGAGGACATGACGGATCACCGTTTTACCCGCGAGCGGGAGATATTGCTTGGGGCGATCCGCCCCCATGCGCGTGCCACCGCCTGCGGCGGGGATCACGGCCCAACAGGCTTCCTTGATGGAGGCAGAGCGAGAGCGTTCGATCATTGCGGGAGCATCAAGTGAAGCTTAATGCTCCACCGACTGAAAGAAGGTTTCATCACGACGAATCATGCTGAGATCGCGCCGGGCGCGTTCTTCGACCGCCGCGGCGCCTTGTTTGAGATCGATTACTTCAGCATCGAGCGCTTCATTGCGCTCACGCAGAACGGCATTTTCCTGCTGCTGCACCTTGATCATGCGACCAAGACGCCACAGCTCGCTCACGCCGCCATCGCCCACCCACAAGCGTAGTTGCAACAACACCAGCAGCAGCGCGAGCACCAGCAAGCCGAGACGCGCACCAAGCGCACGCAGCGCCGCACGTTGCGCGGCGCCGCCGTGCCGCGCGCGCTTGCCGCGGCTCCAAGGAAGATGCAGGGGAAAACGCATGGCGCCCGCGATCACGCTCGCACCTTAGCGACGCGACAGCACCGGAAACGCCGACTTTCCCGCATAAACTTCGCGGCCCTCGAGCATTTCAGCGATACGCATCAGACGGTTGTACTTCGCCACACGATCAGAACGTGACAAGGAACCAGTCTTGATCTGACCAGCGTTGGTGGCAACAGCAAGATCTGCGATGAAGGTATCTTCGGTCTCACCGGAGCGATGCGAGATGATCACGCCATAGCCTGCCTTCTTCGCCATATCGATGGCGGCAATCGATTCGGTCAGCGTGCCGATCTGATTCACTTTGATGAGAATGGCGTTAGCAACACGCTGCTCGATACCTTCACGCAGGATGGCGGTGTTAGTGACGAAAAGATCATCGCCCACGAGCTGCACCTGTTGGCCGAGACGCGCGGTGAGCGCTTTCCAGCCGTCCCAATCGCCTTCGGCCATGCCGTCTTCGATCGAGAGGATGGGATAATTTTTGACCCAGTCAGCAAAGTAATCGACGAATTCCGCCGAACTCAGGCTGCGCTTCTCAGCCGACAGCTCGTAGCGACCATTGGCGTGAAATTCCGAGCTCGCTGGATCAAGGCCAATGTAGACATCTTCTCCAGCGCGATAACCCGCTTTGGATATCGCTTCCATGATGACGTCGAGCGCGGCGCGGTTTGACGGCAGATCCGGCGCGAAACCGCCTTCGTCACCCACGGCCGTCGGCAGGCCACGGCCATCGAGCACGCGCTTGAGCGCATGGAAAATCTCAGCGCCACAGCGCACGGCTTCGGCAATGCTGCTCGCCCCTACCGGCATGACCATGAATTCCTGCATGTCGAGGCTGTTGGCTGCATGCGCGCCACCGTTGATGACGTTCATCATCGGCACCGGCATGACGGTAGCCTTATCGCCACCGAGGTAGCGGAACAGCGGCAGCTTCTGCGCATTCGCCGCGGCGCGCGCTGTTGCCAGTGAAACGGCGAGAATGGCATTCGCGCCGAGACGTGATTTGTTGGGCGTGTCGTCGAGTTCGATCATGCGTTGATCGATAGCTGCCTGTGCGGATACATCCATGCCAAGCAATGCCGGGCGAATTTCATTACGAATATGCGCAGCCGCGTGGCGCACGCCTTTGCCGCCATAGCGGGTCGCGTCTGCGTCACGCAGCTCGATGGCTTCACGCGTGCCGGTCGAAGCACCGGAAGGCACCGCCGCGCGTCCACGCGCGCCGCCCTCGACGATCACTTCGGCTTCAACAGTGGGATTACCGCGCGAATCGAGAATCTCGCGCGAGATGATATCAACGATCTTCGTCATTCTTGTTCCTGTGTGCCGCGAAGGAGGGTTACCGCCGAACTACTCGGGGCGTGGGTGACATCGGCGCGGCGTCCGGACACCATACGGCCGCACAGTTTACGCTTTTTCGCAACGAAATTAAATAGCTAACAGCGCTGCTCGGCACCGGTGCGGATGCGGAAAAGCACGTATGACTCGCTTGATGCGAGTGCGCTCAGGTCAGTTGGTCTTCGCTGAATCCGCGCGTTTTGACGACTCGGTCCAGCTCGATGAGCGTTTCAAGCAGCTCCGCCATGCGCGCGAGTGGCCAAGCGTTCGGGCCATCGCTGAGCGCGCGCTCAGGATCGGGATGCGTTTCCATGAATAAACCCGAGACGCCAGATGCCACCGCTGCGCGCGCGAGCACCGGCACGAATTCGCGCTGCCCACCCGAGGATGTGCCACGACCGCCTGGCTGCTGCACGGAATGTGTGGCATCAAACACCACCGGACAACCGGTGTCGCGCATCACCATCAAGGCGCGCATATCAGATACGAGTGTGTTGTAACCAAAGGACACACCACGTTCGCACACCATGATTTGCTCGTTGCCGGTCTCGCGCGCCTTGTCGACCACATTCTTCATGTCCCAGGGCGCGAGAAACTGGCCTTTTTTGATATTCACCGGCTTGCCAGCGGCGGCAACGCTGCGAATGAAATTAGTCTGACGACAGAGAAACGCTGGGGTCTGCAGCACATCGACGACGGATGCCACCTCAGCGATCGGTGTGTCTTCATGCACATCGGTGAGCACCGGCACATCCATGCTCTTGCGCACACGCTCGAGAATGGCAAGACCGGCGTCTATTCCCGGGCCACGAAAACTCTTGCCCGAGCTGCGATTGGCTTTATCAAAGGAGGATTTGTAAATGAACGGTACGCCAAGACGCATCGCCAATTCCTTGAGCATGCCCGCCGTCTCGATAGCAAGCTCGGCGCTCTCGATCACGCAGGGGCCGGCGATCAGAAACAGCGGTTGCTGCAATCCGACTTCAAAGCCGCAGAGTTTCATGCGCGCGTCCGGCGCGCGCGCGCGGCAGATGCCGCGGCAATGAAGCCTGAAAACAGCGGATGGCCATCACGCGGATTTGAAGTGAATTCGGGATGAAACTGCGCCGCGACGAACCAAGGATGATTCGGCAACTCGATCATCTCGACCAATTGACCGTCGAGGGAACGACCCGAGATACGCAGGCCCGCACGTTCCAGCGTTTCGACATAACGCTGATTGACCTCATAACGATGGCGATGACGCTCAGAGATGATTGGCGCACCATAGAGTTTCTCAGCGAGCGAGCCCGGCACCAGCCGGCACTGCTGCGCGCCAACGCGCATGGTGCCGCCAAGATCGGACTGCTGCGAGCGACGCTCAACGCCGCCTTCTGAAGTCATCCATTCGGTAACGAGCGCAATCACCGGATACGGCGTATCGGCGCGGAATTCCGTGCTATGCGCACCCGCAAGCCCGGCCTTGTGGCGCGCGTATTCAATGACGGCGACCTGCATACCAAGACAAATGCCAAGGTATGGCACCTGCTTCTCACGTGCGTAGCGTGCGGCTTGAATCTTGCCTTCGATACCGCGCTCGCCAAAGCCGCCTGGCACCAGGATCGCATCGACATCATCGAGGCATGCGGTGCCATTGCGGTCGATCTGCTCGGCATCGATGTAATTGATGCGCACGCGCGTACCGGTTTGAATACCGGCGTGGATCAACGCTTCGGAGAGCGATTTGTAGGCTTCGGTGAGATCGGTGTATTTGCCGACGAGGCCGATGGTCACTTCACCGGTTGGATTTTCCAAACGCTGCACGATATCGCGCCAGGCGCCAAGATCAGCCGGCGGCGCATTGATATGCAGTTTCTCGGTAACGATGGCATCGAGCCCCTGTTCATGGAACAGCACCGGAATCTTGTAAATGCTGTTGACATCAAGCGCCGAGATCACAGCGCGCTCTTCAACGTTGGTGAAGAGCGCGATCTTGCGTCGCTCATCCTGCGGCAACGGCCGATCGCTACGACACACCAACACATCGG
>JAITWN010000188.1 GCA_031285245.1 Chromatiales bacterium
GGCAAGCTGTGTCAACACCAGCCGAAAAGAATACTGCTCCTGCTCCCTGCGCACTTTGAAACTTTGTAGACGCAGCCCGGGTTCAACCGCTTCGGAATTGACGATGCCACGATAGAACGCAACTTCCTGGCGCAATTCAAGCGCCTCGTTCTGCAATTCCGCCATCATGCGCTCGACCTCTTCATAAGCGCGTCGATCGATCTCCCCGCCCTGCTCAAGCGCGGTGAATTGCCCCTTGAGACGGCTGTTCTCGTCCTCGAGATCGGAGATGCGCCCTTTGAGATCCGACTCTTGGCGCATGGCTTCAACGACACTGAAACCTGCGCTGCTGCGCCCATACTCGTAAAGCAGCCAGCCAACAACAAGAAGAGTCAGCGCGAGCGCAGCGAGCGCACTCTGCCTAAGGCGGGGATGGTGTGATCTGACGATGACATGCGTTGACCTGCGGCGCATCACGGTTGCAAAGCAATAGCACTAAGCCCAGCCTGCTCATCGAGGCCGAACATGATATTGAAATTCTGTACCGCCTGGCCCGCAGCACCTTTGACCAGATTGTCGATCACCGACAGCACAACCACAGTGCGACCACCTTGTGGAATAAAAATCGAGAGACGGCAGAAATTACTACCACGCACTGCGCGCGTCTCTGGCATGAGGCCAGGCTCCATCACATCCACGAAAGGCTCTGCCGCATAGCGCTCTACATATAGCGCACGCAGATCTTCGGCCGTGGCAGCAGTGGTCAACTCTGCATAGAGCGTGGCATGAATCCCGCGAATCATCGGCGTGAGATGCGGCACGAAGGTAAGCCCGATCGACTTGCCCGCCGCCGCTGCGAGCCCCTGGCTGATCTCGGGAAGATGACGATGCCCTGCCACGCCATAAGCTTTGAAACTTTCGCTCGCTTCTGTCAGCAGTAAACCGACTTCAGCCTTACGACCAGCGCCACTGGCGCCGGACTTGGCATCAGCGATCAAACGCGACTGATCCACCAAGCCACGCTCCAGCAATGGCAAAAACCCGAGTTGAACCGCTGTTGGATAACAGCCGGGATTTGCCACCAACCGCGCCGAGCGCAGCGCAGCGCGGTTGACTTCAGGAAGACCGTAGACCGCCTCATTGAGCAAACTTGGAGATGCGTGCTCCATGCCATACCAACGCTGCCACTCGCCAGCATCGCGCAAGCGAAAATCCGCAGAAAGATCGATGACGCGCACACCCGCATCCAGCAGCTCCTTGGCACCGCGCATTGCCGTACCGTTGGGCGTCGCGAAGAAAACCGCATCGCACTCCTTGAGCGCAGCGCTTTCGGGCGCAACGAAAGCAAGATCGACATGCCGACGCAGATGCTGAAACAAACCCGCAACTGACTGTCCTGCCATATCTCGCGACGTCGCCGCCCTAAGCTCAACATCGGGATGCAAGGCAAGCAAACGCAGCAACTCGGAACCGGTATATCCAGTTGCTCCGACGATACCGACTGCAATGCTCATTTTATGCTCACCTCTTATCCAAACCGCTGGCGCCAGCAAGGCGCCATGTTAGCAGATAGCCGGAATACCGCATATTCGACGCCACTAGAGCGAGGGCGACGCACTCGCACGCGACATGAACACCTGCTCCACATACGCTGCCACCGCATCGATCTCATCATCAGCAAGCACTGTACGCCACGCCGGCATTGCGCTGCCCTCCACTCCACTTGCAATGGCTGCGCGTAAACGCACCGAATCCATCTTTTTCATCGCATCGACATTGGTAAGGTCGCGCGGCTGCGGCTGCAAAAAACTGCCAATCCAGTTGCCGCCACTGCCATCAGCACCATGACAGAACGCGCAATTATCCTGAAAAATACGCTCGCCGCGACGCACGCGGGCATTTGCATCGGCAAGCGCTGGCGCATGATCATGGCGCGCATAAGGCGTCGCTCCAGTCTCGCTGTCGAGCCGCCCTCCCTCGCGGTGCATATAACCCGCGCGCGGATACGACACCGCGCGCGGCGCCCACAAAGTGCGATCATCCTCAAGATGCGCGCGATCATGGCAAGTGATACAAGCCGACATGAACAAGCGTTTGCCACGACGCTCAGCAACTGAGAGATTCTCATCACGCGTATCGAGCGCGATTTCACCCAAAGCAAATGGATAGGCATCGCGATAGCGCTCATGATCGGGCCAACCATTGGCCGCGATGTGATACGCCGTGTTCGCTTTTTTAGACTCGATAAAACTGCTGCGCACGAAATCCACCACCGCTTCGATCTGCTCTGGATTTAGCACCGCTGAAAAAGACTTCATCGCAGTATCAGGACGACCGGCGCTTACTGCCGCGATCATGCGTTCGCGAGAAATACTGCTCGATGCGATCGCCGTAAAATCGCGAGGCGGCGGATCAAGATAACGGCTGGCAAGTGTGCGGCTATCGCCATCATAGCCGTGACAAAAATAGCAGTGGTTGTTGTAGACCGCCCGCCCTTGTTCCAGATGCTCTGCCTGCTTCTGCGCAGACCGCCTCAATTCACTTTTTTTTTAGTCCCGCCATCGACTGGTGGGTGAACAAACGCGGTAAAAACAAACTCTGCCACATCGGCGATCTGCTGCTCATCGAGCACCGTCTTCCACGCCGGCATCACCGTGCCACGTTTGCCGTTGGCAATAGCCGTATAAAGTGCTGGACGATTGAAACGCTGACGGGAATCCTGCGCGAGAAAATCTCGCGGTGACGGCTGAATGAAACTCGCGCGCGGCCCCTGACCATCGCCGTTTTTGCCATGGCAGGCATAACAGTTCTGCATGTAAAAAGCTTCGCCACGACGCGCGTCACCGCGCAGTCCCTGCGCAAAAGCCGCCGACATATCCACGGCAACCGGCGCTGGATGATGGGCAGGATATGACGGCACAGTTTCGCCACCTGCTTTCTCACTCACCCCCTCATGCAGCCCCATAAACTCCGAGCGAATGTACTCCACCACCGCTCGAATCTCATCCGCGTGCAGTCGCGAACCGAAAGCCATCATTGCCGTGCCCGGACGCCCGTTGGTCACCGAGGACAACATGCGTTGCAATGTCAGCTCGGAGCGCGCAGCGGGAGCGGTAAAATCACGCGGCGCTGGATTCAGGCTGCCTGCCGCCCACGATGTGCCAGCACCCTTATCGCCATGGCAGGTGCTGCAATGTGTGCGAAAAATTGCAGCTCCCTTGCTCTTGTCAGCTGCACTACCGCTCGCGGATAGATTGGCCTCGGGCTTGGCTGGGGACGACTTAGCTGGAGACGGATTGGCCGGAGATGCAGGGCCAGATGAGCTCGCACTGCCCCCCCGTACGCCAGCAGCATTTTGCATGAAGCGCCCACGAATGAAATCCACGACACCGGCGATCTCTTCCGGACTCAGACGAGTCCCCCACGGCACCATGGCCGTTCCGGGCCGACCGAAAGTCACGCTGTGAAGCATACGCTCACGAGAGAGTTCGCGAACGGCTTGCGGGCTAGTGAAATTGCGTGGTGGTGGATTGAGGCCAGTCTGTGCCCTACTCTGACCATCGCCATGGTCACCATGGCATACCGAGCAATAACTGATGTAGATCTGCTCGTAGGATGAAGAGGGCGCCATTGCCGCCACAGACACGACATTCGCGCCGGGCAACATGACAGCCAGTCCAAGGAAAGAAAGCACCGAACGCAAACGCATGAGCAACGATCGATAGAGCCGCAGAACGAGTCGGCAGAAGATAACCCGATCCGAGATCTTTTGCATTCTTTTGCTTATAATGGCGCGACAGCGCGCGGGCGAGCAGCCTGTGCCAGCAGCGGATCGAGCACATGCAACATCCAACAAACATGCGAAAAGGCCTGCGATCGCGCATAGCGCGCGTCGCGCTGACAGCCATACTCGCATGCGCCGGCATGGCCGCAGTCGCTGGCACCATTCTCGGCACCAAACACGACTTCACCGGCCTCAATAAACGCGCCGGCGTAGTCGCCATGCCTACGGTCGCGTTTTCTGATCTTGGTAGTCCCTGCATTTATTGTCATATCCCACCCGAGCGCGCAGGCAGTGACACCGCAGAACTCGGCGGCATCCCGGGCTGGAACCGCTTCACGCCCTCCAGTGACATTCCTGGTGCTTACAATCTTTACGACAGCTTCACGCTCGACAATAAGGTGCGTGCGCCAAGCCCAATCAGCCTACTGTGCCTGTCCTGCCACGATGGCACCATGGCCGTCGACATGACGGTGTTCAAGCCAAATGGCTGGCGCAACAGTGAAGATGCTGCGCTGCATCTGCGCATCAACGGCGCCAATAATCTGATGAGCTGCGGCAAATGCCACAACGGGCGCGTCGCGCACAGCATCGCCATCAAGCATCTCGATACCGATCTGACCAACGATCACCCGATCTCGATGACCTACGCCGGTCTCAATCATCGCGACCGTGACTTCCGACTGCCCGATGGCCCTTATGGCTTCGACAATGGCGTCAAGCTCTATGATGAGCGCGTGGAATGCGCAACCTGCCACAACGTCCACAACCCCGACATTACCCTGCTGCTGCGAGACCGCGCTGACCGGCTGTGCGAGACCTGCCACATCAAATGAGCTTGCACCCACGGCGCATCACCACGGCGGCATGCTCCATGTGCCGCGCGCTACCATACCTGTTACCAATCGCGTTTCTCATGTTGCTCGCCTCCTGTGCGAGCACGCCGCCAGCTGAACCCGAATTCGTCCCGCCGGTTTATCCGCCACCGCCTGCGGAGCCGCGCTTTGTCTATGAACGCACGCTGCTCTACAACGAAGACGTCGAGGGCTACACGCGCAAACAGCGTTTCGTCGAATTCGCCACCGGCGCTTCCCACAAACTCAAAGGCTTGGTCAAACCCTTCGATGTCGCCGCCCGGCAAGGTCGCGTCTATGTCAGCGACAGCGTGCAGCGTCTGGTCGCGGTATTTGATATCGCTGCTGGACGCTATTTTGAAATCGGCAATGAAGGCGAAGCGCGATTGATCAAACCGCTCGGCATCGCCATTGCACGCGATGGAGCACTGTATGTGGCAGATGTCACCGCACAACGCGTCATGGCCTACGACGCCGACGGCGTTTTTCTGCGCTCCATCGGCAACAAAGAAATACTGATGCGCCCATCCGACGTCGCCATCAGCCCCGATGGTACGCGCCTCTATGTCGTTGACACCGGCGGCGTCGAGAGCGAAACACATGTCGTGCAAATGTTCGATGCCCACAGCGGTGAACACCTCAGAACGATAGGCCAGCGCGGCAATAATGATGGTGAATTCAATCTGCCGCTGCAAGCCACCGTCGCTGATGATGGCACGCTATACGTGGTCGACAGCGGTAATTTCCGTGTGCAGGCTTTTGAAGCCGATGGCAGCTTCCGCTCTACCTTTGGCGTGGTCGGGCGCTTTCCCGGGCAATTCGCCCGCCCCAAGGGTATCGCCACCGATCACGAGGGCAATATCTACGTCGTTGACACGGCCTTCGGTAATTTTCAGATCTTCACGCCCGCCGGCGAATTACTGCTCTTCGTCGGCGAACGCGGACACGCAGGATTTCCAGGTAAATACATGCTCCCCGCCGGCATCACTGTCGATGAAGACGGGCGCATCTATGTTGTCGATCAATTCTTCCGGAAAGTGGATATCTACCGCCCGGTTACGCTGAATCCGCAGGATGGCTACGCCGGAACGCGCGACAAGGCGACAAGAATCGAAAACTAATGCCTGAAATTGCGGACGCTCTTGCAGCGTCCGCAATTTATCAATGGATCAGCATCAGTGGATCGGATTGGTAATTCGCGCCACCCCACCAAAACTTCCCACCCACAAGGTGTCGTCGCTCCCAACCGCCATCGAGAACACGTTATCGGCAAACAGACCATCAGCCGTGGTCATGACCGTGAAGCTCTCGCCGTCATCATTCAGCCGCGCCAGACCATGGCTGGTACCCGCCCACAAGCGGCCCTTGGCATCAGCGTGCAGCATGAAAACATGATTCGAAGGCAAGCCATCAGCGCTGGTGTAGTTGCGCCAGTGCTTGCCATCGAAACGCGCTAGGCCACCGCCCCAAGTCCCCGCCCACACCACGCCATTGCGATCGATTTCAAGCGAGATGACATAGTTCGGGTTGTAGGCAACCTTCACTTCCGGCATGCCGAGATCGGCTTTCTGCTGGGCATGATGATCGGAGTAGCGCGCAGGATCATTGGTGAATGTGATTGCGTCCTTCACGATCTCATAAGGCGCACCGAGACCATCGTCATGCTTCCAGTGCGTCCATTTACCATCCATGAAGCGCGCCACGCCATCTTCGGTACCAAACCACATCGCGCCATCCGCCGCCTGACGCAGGCCATATACCCAGAGATTGGGCAAACCACCGCCCGTGTTCTCGACGGTAAAAGTCTCCCACTTCGAAGGATCATCGAAATCACCGCCACGCACACGGTTCACGCCAGACCAGGTAGCAATCCACACATCGCCGCTACGCGCGCGCATCACTCCGTAAACGAACTGATCGGCCAATCCATCTGGGATGTTGTAGTTCTTCCACGTATCACGCGCCGGATCGAACACTGACATGCCGCCGCCATATGTTCCCACTACGATGCGATCACCCAGCTTGCTCAGATGGAAAACGCCGTTGGAAAGAATTCCAGGCACCGTATTGTCGTAAACTTTGTGCTCGTCAGTGCGCGTGTCGTAGCGGATGACACCACCCGATGTGCCGATCCACACCGCATCGCCATCGATCATCAGCGCCTTGACGTTGCGACTGCCAACACGGAAATGCGTGAACGGCAATTCGCCTGTCGACGCCGCTGACGATGCATTCACTGAAGGATGATTACGTGGCAGCGCGGCCGGTGCTGAAGCCGTTTGCGACTTGGGCGCCTTGTCTTCAGCGCTCTCGCTCACCGCTGCGCGATTCTGCCCAAATAGATAAGCGCCGACCACGAGCACGCCGATGAGCACCGCTGCAAACGCGAGCGTCTTGTGATCAACTTTCATGATATCTCCAACTGATTAGTTCCACGCTAGGGCGCAGACCCTATGCGAGCAACACCGCCCTTGCCACCCGCCCAGACTTCGCCCGCAGGCGTTACTGCAACCGCGTATATCGCGCCATCGGGCAGCCCGTCACCAGTGCCGAAGTTACGCCAGTGCCCATTTTCATAGCGCGACAATCCTGATTCCGTGCCGAACCACAACACACCTGCGGCATCTTCAGCGATTGCAAAAACGATATTGCCCACAAGCCCATCATCACTAGTGAGATTGCTCCAAGCGCTACCATCGTAACGACTGACGCCACCGCCCCACGTTCCCGCCCATACACTGCCATTGCGCGCAGCGTGTATGCAAAACACATAGTCCGGATTATAGCTGGCACCACCATCGACGGTGACGCTGAGATCATGACGCGTGCGCGTACCAAGACCGGTATTGGTGCTGGATGGCAAACCAGCGCGATTCGGCGCGCCAAGTCCATCTTTATGTTTCCATTCCTGCCAGCGTTCACCATCGAACATCGAGATACCGCCTTCAGTACCGAACCACACTCGTCCCTTGGCATCGACATCGATGCCATACACCCATTCATTCACCAATTCATCATGAAAGGTTTCAAAACGACCACTGCTAATATCGAGGCGATTGGCACCTGCCCAAGTACCGATCCAGAGCGTTCCGGGAGCGGCTTCGGCAAGCGAATAAACCCAGTAATCGGCGAGTCCGTGCATGGGGAAATACGTCTTCCATGCCCCATCATGCAGATGCGATAGCCCGCCACCATTGGTGCCAACCCAACCTTCGCCGTGGCTATCGACAAGCGCGGTGAAGACATACTCGTTGGCAAGACCATTACTGCGCGTCCAGGTATCGACGACATCGAAAGAGTTGAGATCGATGCGCTGCGCACCGAGTGATGTGCCGACCCACAACTGATTCGCGGCCTTATCTACAGTGAGTGCCCGCACATAAACCTGCTGGCCGACTTCGAAGGTTTCCAGCACGCGCAGTTCGCGCGGTACAGCGCTGCTCTGCGCCTTTGGCGCAGCAGTCTCGCTCTCACTCTGCGATCCGGAACACGCAACGAGCAGCAGCGCGAGCGGCGTCGCGAGAAAAAAACGTGACATGGATTAGCGCAACGTACGCAGGAAAGCCACGACGTCGAGGAGTTCTTCTTCCTTGAGCATGCCCTCGAACGACGGCATCATGCCGCGCCCAGCACGGATCGTCCTGACCAATTCGAGATCAGGCTTGAGCAAACCTTCGCCACGCGCGAAGTTTGGTGTGCCCGGCAATTGCCCTTTGCCATCCGCGCCATGACAATTCTGGCAATGCTGCATATAGAGCTGTCGCCCATTGTTCGAATCAGCGGCATTTGCCACGCCCCCCAAGCACAGCAACGCAGCTACAGCAACTGCGACGTGCGAGAGTCGCGACTTCTGTTGAACCGCGCATTGAGTTGTTGATTGCTTCATGATCCTCTCCCCCATTTATTTGTTCATTATTCTGGCATACCGCAAAGGCAGACAACACTGCGCATCACATCAGAGATGATCCAACCCGGATAAATCGCCGGCATAGGCCGCCTCAATCGCCGCGACAATAGCGGGATCATTCCAGGCGCGATCACCGATCACGCCACGCAGCAGCACACCTTGCGGTGAAATAATGAATGTATCCGGATAGGCGCGCACGCCAAGCAAGCGGCGCACTTCGCGCGCATCGCGATCAATGAAATTCTCAAAAGCGATGTTGTGTTCCAGCAGATATTCGCGCGCAAAATCAACGTCCCCATCCACCGACAGCCCGATCACCACGAAACGCTGCGGATCAAGGTGATGCTGCAACTGTTGCAGACCGGGCAGTTCCTTGCGACAGGGCGGACACCAAGTCGCCCAAACGTTCAGGATCACCAGCTTGCCCTGATAATCAGCAAGCAGTTTATGGGCGCCAGAGAGATCCTCCAACACCAGCGGAGGGAAAAAATGCCCAGCGCGCAAATCGTCAGGCGGCGGCCCCTGGCCGCAGGCTGCTGGCAAAATCAGCAGTGCGGCGAGGAGCATCCGGCAAACGGCATTGCGCACGCCGCGCACCCGCGATCAGGGCACCACTTCGTTGATGATGATGGCTATGGCGCCTGCCTCGCCAGGTCGCACCGTACCACTGCTACCCTGAAGGTCACCGCTCTGCGTCATAGCACTGCCCGAAGAAGAGATGCGCGCTACCACCACTACTTCAGCAAATTTCGACAGACTGAGCGCGGGATCCATCGCCATGGAATCATCGAGCTCGAAATCCATCGGTAGATTTTTCGCCGGCACACGCAGCACTGCGAGCGGCATACGCGGACCGGAAGCCGCGCGCGCGAATACGAACAACGTCGCATTCGGATCGATGCGGGCACGAAGCGCGGCATCGATATCGACCGTGCCATGCACGCGGGCGCCAGAGGCCGCGACTTGCTTCACTGTCGACGGCGCGCCACCACTCGCGCTCTGCCCCGCGGATGGCAGGGAGTCAGGATCCGCGCCTGCCATCATCGCTTTTACTTCCGCGATGCTGTTCTGCATCGCGGTCGCCATCTCGGAACCCGGTGTCGCGAGTCTCAGCAGACGTTGCCAGTATTCGAGCGCTTGCGGCAAATCACCGCGCTCATAGGCCGCCGTACCTGCCAACCACAATCCCTTCTGGTTATTGGGATCGATCTGTAGCGCACGCTCGATCAGCTCCATCGGCCGACCATCGAGCGAGCTGTCATTGTTCATGGCGAGCACGTCGGCATAATCAACCAAGACCTGCGGATTGCGATCATTCAGCGCCAGCGCTTTTTCCAGTGCCGGCTTGGCGAGATCAAGGCGCTCAAGGAAAAGGTAGGACCGCCCGAGCATCGTCCAGCCCTCTTCATCCTGCGGATTTTCAGCAAGATGCTGCTCAAGGCTCGCGATCATCTGCGCGATCTGATCATGCACGGGCTCACCATCGGCGCCGACCACGGTCTGCGTATTCGCAGCAGCTTGCTGATCCATGGCCTGCGGCGTGCCAAACTTCATATACAGCCCAGCCGCCGCCATGGGAATGATTGCGGTAATGAGCACCGCCGCAATCACCGCGCTGCGGCCAAAATCTTTATTGTTCAGGGTAGCGGGTTGCTCTGCCCCATCGACATCGTCGAGCATGCGTAGCTTGAGCTCCTCGCTGCTTTGCTCGTACTGCTCACGCGTAATGGTGTCGCTCGCGAGATCGCGATCGAGCTCCTTCATCTGATCTCGATATACCGAAATATTGAGCTCGCGCCGATTGGTCGCAGCTTGCGCACCCGCTTCTTTCTTCAGCAGCGGTGGCACGATGAACAGCACAGCGGCGAGCACAAACAGCGCCGCGACGATGAAGAATACGGTCATTCCGAGCAATTCCCTTTAGACTTGATCACTACCAGAGAGCATGGCTTCAGCGCGTCGGCGCTGTTCATCGCTGACCGCAGATCCTGCGGCCTCGGCACCGCGGCGCCTGCGGATAACCAGATACAGCGCGCCAAGCGCGACCACCGCCAATACCCCTGGGCCGACCCACAGCAACACTGTGTACGCGCGTAGCGGTGGCCGGAACAAAATGAAATCGCCATAGCGCTCGACGAGAAAGGTCTTGATCTGCGCATCGGAACTACCGTCTGCGATCATGCGATTGATCTCAAAACGGATGTCATCCGAAAAGCCGGAGTCAGATTCAGCGATCGACTGTCCCTGACATACCAGGCAGCGCAATTCCGCCTCCAGCTTCTTGGCGCGCTCATACGTAGCAAAATCCTGGGTAGGACGTATGGCTTGGATGGATTCAGCCTGCGCTGGCAACGCGGCAGCGAACCACCATCCCATGGCGAGCAGGAAAAGACCGCGGCGAACTGCGCCATGAACGATAGATACAAAGCCCATCAGCTTGGCCGCTCCTCTTTCAATTGCTGCACCAGCGGCAGGATATTCTCATTCAGCACCTTAGCCGTCACTGGACCGATCTGCTTGTAACGAATGATGCCCTGACGATCGATGACGTATGTTTCTGGCACACCATAAACACCGTAATCCATGCCGACGCGCCCATCGAGATCATGCAGGCTGCTGACGTAAGGATTACCGAAAGCCTTCAACCAACCGATGGCATCCTCACGCTGGTCTTTGTAGTTAAGACCATACACCGGCACCACACGCTGGCGCGCCAGATCGACGAGCACCGGGTGTTCCGCGCGACAGGACACACACCAGGACGCCCACACGTTGAGCAGCCATACCTCACCCTTCATGTCGGCGTTCGAAATGGTAACGCTCGGATCATACAGCTCCGTCAGCGCGAACTGCGGCGCCGGCTTGCCGATCAGCGGCGATGACACCAGACTGGGGTCGAGCTTCAATCCGTCGTAAAAAAACACCAGCAGCAAAAGAAATATCGCCAGCGGCATCAGCAACAACAAACGGCGTTTCATGAATGCGACTCCGCGGCGAGCGCCACCGCTCCCGGCTGCGCCGGCGCGGGGGATTCGCCCTTGATGCGCTGCTTGACAGCAATGCGATAGCGTCTGTCGCTAACCGTCAGCACACCACCGAGCGCCATCAGCACGCAGCCGCCCCAGATCCAGCTCACGAACGGCTTGTAGTAGATGCGCACGCTCCATGCTCCATTGTCGACCGGCTCACCGAGCGACACATAGAGGTCACGAAACAGCGTGGTATCGATCGCGGCCTCAGTCATCGGCATGCCGCGCGCGCTATAAACGCGCTTTTCCGGATGCATCGTCACCACTTCGCGACCATCGCGCAGTACCTGCACACGACCACGCATAGCGGCGTAATTGGGGCCGGAGTGCTCTGCCACACCATCAAAGCGGAAGTCGTAACCCGAAACATTGAAGGTATCGCCGGTGTCCATGCGCAGGTCGCGCTCGACCTCGAAGCCTTTGACCATGGTTACACCGATGATGAAGATGGCAATGCCAAAGTGTGCGAGCTGCATGCCCCAGTAGCTACGCGTCGTGCCAGCGAAGGGCGCAGTACCGAGCTCACGCGCACGACGCGCGCGCTGGACCAGCGCATACACGATGGTGACGATCACCCAGCTCGCGAGCAATAAGCCGAGCGCGATCATCGGCGTCCACTTGCCTAGCACCAATGGCAACAGCAAGGCCACCGCCACCGCGCAACCAAACGCCCAGCGCAGACGCACCGCCATCGCGGGCAGATCTGCTTTCTTCCAGCGCGCGAACGGCGCAAGCCCGATTAGAAACACCAGCGGCGTCATCAGCGGCACAAACAGCAGTTCAAAGTAAGGCGCTCCCACCGAAGGCTTGGGGAAGCCCAGCGCATCGGCAAGCAGCGGATAGAGCGTGCCGAGCAGCACGGTGGCCATGGCAACCACCAGCAGCACGTTGTTCACCAGCAGCAGAGTTTCACGCGAAGCGCCCGCGAAACTACCCTCGGACTTCACGCGCGGCGCGCGCAGCGCAAATAGCAACAGCGAGCTGCCGACCACCACCACCAACAGCCCGAGCACAAACAAGCCGCGCTGCGGATCCGTCGCGAAAGCATGCACCGAAGTGAGCACGCCTGAGCGCACGAGGAAGGTACCAAGCAGGCTCAGCGAGAATGCGAGAATCGCCAGCAGCACAGTCCAGCTGCGAAATACACCACGCTTCTCCGTTACCGCCAGCGAGTGAATGAGCGCAGTGCCCACCAGCCAAGGCATGAAAGAGGCGTTCTCGACCGAATCCCAGAACCACCAGCCGCCCCAGCCGAGTTCGTAATAGGCCCACCAACTGCCAAGCGCGATGCCGAGCGTCAAGAAAATCCATGCCGTCGTCGTCCACGGACGTGACCAACGCGCCCATGCCGCATCCAGCCGTCCGCCGAGCAGCGAAGCGATGGCGAATGCAAACACGACCGAGAAGCCGACATATCCCATATAGAGCAGCGGAGGATGGAGAATCAGCCCCACATCCTGCAGCAGCGGATTGAGATCCTGACCATCGGGCGCAGCTGGCAACAAACGCGTGAACGGATTGGACGTAAGCAGCACGAAGAGCAGGAAACCGATCGTGATCAACCCGAGTACGCTGATCACACGCGACACCATTTCATCGGGGAGATTGCGACTGAACATGCTGACAGCGAAAGTCCAGCCCGACAGCATCAGCATCCACAGCAGCATCGAGCCTTCATGACCCCCCCACACTGCCGCAATGCGGTAGTACCAAGGCAGCGCGGAATTAGAGTGCATGGCGACATACAGCACCGAGAAGTCATGCATCAAGAAGGAATACACGAGGCACACAAAGGCGATGACGATGAAGAGGAATTGCCCCTGCGCCACTGGCCGCGCCAGGCGCATCCATGGCGTCACCCCGGTAGCCGCGCCGACCAGCGGTATCGTACCCTGCACCATCGCCATCACCAGCGCCATGATCAGCGCAAAATGTCCTATCTCCGGTATCATCGCTCCCTCCCCTCAAAGCTCCTGATCAGAGCTCTTTAAAAACTCTTGATTCCAAAACCCAGGATCAACGCGCTTGATCAAATCCCTGGCTGATCGCTCGTCGCCCCACGCGCTGATTTGGCGCGCTCGAGCCCCTCAGCCACTTCCGGCGGCATGTAGGTTTCATCATGCTTGGCCAGCACTTCATCGGCGTGAAATGCACCGTCGAGGCCAAGCGTGCCCTGGGCAACCACGCCCTGCCCCTCGCGAAATAGATCGGGCAAGATGCCGGTATAAACCACTGGAATGCTCTTCGTCAGATCGGTGACGATGAAACGCACCGTCAAGCCATCGGATTCACGCACCAAGCTGCCATCTTCCACCAAACCACCGAGACGGAATTTGTGCTCCACCAGCGTGATGTTGGCAAGCGCTTCCGAAGGGCTGTAAAAAAACACCATATTGCCACGCAAGGCATTGAGCACAAGCGCGGTGATGACGGCGAGACCCACCAGCCCCAGCGCCAGGAAAGCCATCCTTTTTTGTCTGGGTTTCATGCTCCCACCCCCATGGAAACCTTACGGCTCATTCGACTCGCGCGTCGCAGCAGAGTTCGTCGACGACGGCGCAGCAGCAATACCTCCACCACCAGCGCAAGCACCGTTACGCCGAATGAACCCCACACATAGAAGGCGTATCCGCCCATTGCAAAAAATTCAGCCATTCTAGCGAGCCTCCCGCGCCAACTGCTCAGCAGCCCATTCGCTATGCACTTCGCGCTCGAGAATCTCGCAGCGTACCCGCATCAGCGCAACGGCGATGGTATAGCACCAGGCTGCAACCGCCATGATCATCATGCCGGTCAGCATGGTCGCAGCCATGGTCGGCGCTTTGGTCAAACTGATCGAAGCGCCTTGATGCAGCGTATTCCACCACTTCACCGAGAAATAGATGATAGGCACATTGACCGCGCCGATCAGCGCCAGCAGGCCGCTCGCGCGCGCAGCGCGGCGCGGATCATCGATCGCCGCATAGAGAGATATATAGCCAAGATAGAGGAAGAGCAGAATCAGCTCGGAGGTCAGCCGCGCATCCCACACCCACCACGCACCCCAGGTCGGCCGGCCCCACAGCGCGCCCGTCCATAGCGCAATGAATGTAAACATCGCACCGGTTGGTGCGAGCGCACGCGCCATATAACCCGATAAGCGCGTATTGAAAATCAGCCCGATGCCGGCGTAAACCGCCATCACCAGATAGATGAACATGGACATCCACGCTGCTGGCACGTGGATAAAGATGATGCGATAGGAATCGCCTTGCTGATAATCAGTCGGCGCAACGACGAGGCCGACGTAAATCCCGATCAGCGCCAGCACAGCCGCAGCGGCTGCGAACCAGGGGATCAGTCGCCCCGCGAGCGGGTAGAACGCCGGCGGAGATGAATACTTGAACCAGTTGACTGCCATAAACTCGCTTCCTATGCCGCGGTGCTGTCCGTTGGGTCGCAGTGCGACGAGCGCCAGACGAGCATCAGTCGAGCGCGATACGCAGCGCCGCAGCGGTGACCCACGGTCCAAAGCACAACGCCATCACCAGAAACGCACCGAGCAGAGACAGATGCGCTCCCGTTTCCATACCTGTTGCGGCGGCATCCACCGCGCCTGCGCCAAAAATCAGCACGGGCACGCACAAGGGCAATATCAAGAGTGCCAGCAAGGCACCTCCACCCCGCAACCCCACCGTCAATGCCGCCCCGAGCGCACCGATGAAACTGAGCGCGGGCGTTCCGAGCAGCAAAGCCAAGGCGAGGATCATCAGCGCCTCGCCCGACAGACCGAACTGCAAACCAAGCAGCGGTGACATCAACACCAGCGGCGCGCCTGTCACCAGCCAATGCGCGCTCACCTTGCCAAGCACGATCAAAGATAGTGGCTGCGGCGCAAGTATCATCTGTTCGAGCGTGCCATCCACAAAATCCGCTTCAAACAAACGCGTCAGCGACAACATCGAAGCCAGCAGCGCCGCCACCCACACCACACCAGGGGCGATCGCATGCAGAATCTGCCCTTCGGGGCCGATGCCAAGCGGAAATAGGCTGACGACGATGACGAAAAAAAACAGCGCCGTCACCACATCCACCGGACGACGCCCAGCCAGCATCAGATCGCGCGCGAGTACGCTGCGCATGGCGCCAAGCATCGTACCGCCGTTCATGGTCCCATCTCGATGCGCTTGACCGCCGCAGCTTCGATCTCGACCTGTTGGTGTGTGGTCAGCACCAGCAATCCACCGCCGGCGAGATGAGTGCGCATGGTTTCGCGCAATAATTCGATTGCGCCAACATCGAGCGCCGTAAATGGCTCATCAAGCACCCACAAGCGCGCGCGCATGAGCAGCAGACGGGCAAGACCAACACGACGCTTCTGGCCCTGCGACAGCACTTTGGCCGGCAGATCCTCGCGCCCAGCGAGTCCCATGCGCGAAAGCGCCATCACCGCCTCATCCTCACTCACCGGAGTGCCACCCAGACGACAACTGAATCGCAGGTTCTCAAGGCCACTCAAATCATCCTTGAGCGCGCCGAGATGCCCGCAGTAGAGCAGATCCGCTCTGAATTCTTCGCCGAGGGTGTGGATATTTTCATCCTTCCACAGCACCTGGCCAGCCGAGGGAATAACCAAACCGCAGATCATGCGTAGCAACGTCGTCTTGCCACTGCCATTGGGACCGGCGATGTAAAGCAGCTCTCCTGCGTGCAGATCGAAATCGAGATCCGTGAACAGCTTGCGATCCCCCCGCATCGCCGCTAACGCTTCACCGCGCAGCATCTTTCAAGCTTCTCTTGCGCGTCTTGCGTGCGCGAACGGGCGGTATCTTAGCACAGCGACTAGCCATAGCGTTGCTTGTGAAATCGGGGCTTATATTACGCAAGACCGCGGCGGGAAGATACCAGGCGGCTGTAGAGATGCCCTTTTACAATTTTTTTAGTATCTTGCTTAAACTCTTTCGCGCGGTTGAACCGAATGAATACCAGCATTGATCTGCTCCGCGTTCACATTGAACGCAGCGTCATCGGACAAGCACGATTAACAGAGCGTCTATTGATTGGCCTACTGAGTGGAGGCCATCTGCTCATCGAAGGCGTACCCGGGCTTGCCAAAACCACCGCCGTGCGCACGCTCGCAAGCGGACTCGCGCTCGGCTTCCATCGTATTCAGTTCACACCCGACATGATTCCCGGTGACATCACCGGCACCGACATCTTCATCCCGCGTGATGGCAGCTTCCAGTTCGCACCCGGACCGATCTTCAGCGAGATCGTACTCGCCGATGAGATCAACCGCGCGCCGCCCAAAGTGCAATCAGCACTGCTTGAAGCGATGCAGGAACGCCAAGTGACCGTGGGCGGCGTCAGCCGCCCTTTGCCGAGCGTGTTCATGGTCATCGCCACGCAGAATCCGCTCGAACAGGAAGGCACGTATCCGCTACCGGAAGCACAGCTCGATCGCTTTCAAATGAAAATCCGTGTCGATTATCCGAGCGCCGAAGAAGAGCTCGCCATTTTGCGTCTCGCCAATCATCTTGCAGGCGAGCGTGAGACCGCAGCCGCGCCACTACAAACCATGACACGCGAACAGCTCGACAACTGCCGACGTCAGGCACAAGCAATCTATCTCGATGAAATGCTGGAGCGCTACATCGTCGAACTGGTCGGTGTGACACGGGCGCCAGCGCGGCGCGATGAAACCCTCGCCAGCTGGATCAGTCATGGCGCCTCGCCGCGTGCCACGCTTGCCCTCGCCCACACCGCGCGCGCGCGCGCCTGGCTCAGCGGACGCGACTTCGTCGAACCAGATGACATCATCGAACTCGCCCCGGAAGTGCTTTCCCATCGCATCGGCCTGACCTTTGCGGCACGCGCCGCCGGCGTCACCCCGGCGCAGGCCGTTGCGCGCATGCTCGAATGCGTTCCCATTCCCTGAACACCGCACAAGCGCTGCTCGACGACGCCAGCCTCGAGCAACTGCGCCTGATCGCACTGCAATACCGAGCGCGCCATCGCGCTGCTGGCCGCAGCGCCGGTATACACGCGAGCCGTCAGCGCGGCACCGGCATGGATCTGCACGATAGTCGCCCCTATCAAGCCGGCGACGATGTGCGCCATATGGATTGGCGCGCCACCGCGCGCAGCAGCAAACCCGTCACCAAAGTTTTTGTCGCCGACGTGCGGCGCGATATCTGTCTCTTCATCGATCGCCGACCAACGATGATGTTCGGCACGCGGCGCGCACTCAAAGCCGCAACCGCAGCGCAAATCGCCGCGCTACTCTCGTTTCAGGCGCTAGCCGCACAAGGCAGCGTCAGCGGACTGGTGCTCGATGACGCTGCCCAGCACTTCCCCGCACGCACTTCATTCACTGGCATATTGCCACTCCTCCACGCCGCCGCCGCGCCACCGCCCCATCACTCGCGCGCAAACCAACGCGCAGGGCAGCAGCGCCCGTCTGGTGCTGCTCTGCTGCCACCAGGCATCGCGCCCGCAGGAGCAACGCTATATCTGATCAGCGATTTTCACGACATCATCAAAGGCAGCGCCAGCATCGCTGATTATCTGCCCACCGCACGCGCGCCTGGCACTCAAGTCATCGCCATCCGCATCGTCGATGACGCTGAACAACGCATGACACCCGCTGGCGTGTTGCGCCTCGCATCACCAGAGAGCATGGCAACGATCCTCGTCGACACCGACGATCCTGCGCTGCGCCAACGCTATGCACTTCACAACGCGCAGCGCAGCGTGGCACTCGCTACTGAATGCGCGCTGCATGATATTGCGCTTTTCACCCTCACCAATTGCGATGATCTGCACACGCAGATCGAACCTCTGCTGTGAAGGAAGACCCACTCGCTGCATTGGCGGATATCGAGATTCTGGCGCCACCAGAGAGCAGCACGTCACTGCCGATGGCGCTCATCGTGCTCCTCATCGGCATCATCGTGATCGCCTGGCTTGTCGCGCGCTTGATCGCTCGACGCAGCCGTTCCACTCATATCGACGTCGCGCTGCCTGCATCCACCGCAGCACTGCAACGACTCGCCGCGTTGCGTGCCGACTGGGAGCGCGGCGAAGTGAACGATCGCGAAACCGCTTATCGCTTGTGCGCGCTGCTGCGCATCGGACTCAAGCTGCCAGAACTCGATCCACGCACACCACCGCCAGCGCTTTCACATATAGAAGCCTGGGCGCCCACACTGCACAGCCTGCAAAAACTGCGTTATGCGCGCGACGAGAATACGCCCCTTTGCGCACAAGACTTCGAGCTGGCACGTGTCTGGCTCATGGACAGCGCGCCCCCAAACATAGCGAGGAGCGCAGAAGGTGTTTGAATTTGGTACGCCGCTCTGGCTCGTGCTGCTGCCACTGCCACCGCTTCTGTGGTGGCTATGGGCGCGTCGTCCTGCTCGCGGCGATGTGGGCGCACTGCTGCATCCTCTGGCGTGCACCATCGGTGAATTACAACGTACCCAGCATTCCGGGCGTACCACGGTATTGCTCTGGCTGTGTAGCTGCTCACTGCTGATTCTCGCGCTGGCGCAGCCACAGTGGCGCGATGAGGACGCCGCGGCAAACATGCCGGGCTATGATCTCGTCTTCGCTGTCGATGTCTCCGGCTCGATGCGCGCGCTCGATTACACCGTCGATGATCAACCGCTCAGTCGTCTCGACATGGTCAAACAAGCGCTCGCGCATTTTTTCGAGCGCGCGCACGGCCTGCGCGCGGCGCTGCTGGTATTCGCCGATCAAGCCTATACGCTCATGCCACTCACCGCGGATCTCGGACTCGCCGCCGAGATGAGCCAGGAAATCGATCATGGTTATGCCGGTGAACGCACCGCGCTCGGCGATGCCGTGCTGCTGGCAACGCGGCGCGTAGAAAGCTCATCGCTCGGCGCGCGCATCCTCGTGCTATTGAGCGATGGCGAGAACACTGCCGGCGACATCAGCCCAGAAGCGGCTGCCACGCTCGCACGCGAACAGGGCCTGCGCATCTATACCGTCGGCATCGGGCAAGAAGGCGCAGTGCCGTTCCCCCTCGGCAACGGCAACATCATCTACCGCACACTTCCTCTCGATGAAGGTACGCTGAAACAACTTGCCGCAGCGACTGATGGTGATTATTTACGCCTGCACAGTGCGCAGGATCTCGATGCCCTGCTCGATCGCATCCACCGCATCGAAAAAGCACGCATCCCCGTCCCTGCGCCGGTGCACGAATGGTATTGGATCGCGGCACTGCTCAGTCTGGTATTTCTACTGCTCGCCGAACTGCGCCGCAACAACAGGCTTGTCACAATATGAATATTTTTCCTGCGCTCGCTTTCGAGCGACCGTTATGTCTGATGCTGATCCTCGTGTGTATCGCTGCATTTCTGCTGATACCGCGCGCACGTCGCAAGCATCTGACGGCGTATGCAGAACCACAACTGCTGCACTGGCTGCTAATAGCACCTGGCGAACGCAAGCGCTTCAATCCTGCGCTCATCGCTGGACTGCTGCTGATCATCGCCGTCAGCGGGCCATACATCGCAAGCGAATCAGCAAAAACGCAACATCCCGCGCTCGATCTCGCTTTGGTGCTCGACATTTCTCCATCGATGCAAGCGAGCGACATCACTCCAGACCGGCTACAGCGCGCACGCATGAAGCTGCGTGACCTACTCGCGCGCCGCGCCGGTGACCGCGCGACGCTGATCGCGTTTTCGGCACATGCTTACCGCGCGCTGCCGCTCACTTATGACCTCCCGCTGCTGCGCAGTTACATTGATGCGCTCGACGATTCGCTCAGCAGACATCGCGGCAGCAACATCGTACAAGCACTCGAGCTCGCCGCGCAGGCGCTCGCTGCATCACCGCAAGGAGGACGGGCCATCATCCTGGTCAGCGATGGTGAAGCCAGCGATCCGGATGAAGTCACGATGGCAGCCACACGCCTCGCCGAGCGAGGAATACCGGTATTCGCGCTCGGTGTCGGCGCCGATAACAGTGCCGGCGCACCCGTGCCAACATGGAACGGACTTGCGCGCAACACGGATGGCACGCTGCATTTATCCCGTCTCAATCGCGAACTGCTATCCGCCCTCGCCACTCGTAGCGGCGGGCGCTATGCCGATGTGCGCTCTGATGACGCCGATCTCGACTATCTGCAAGCAGGACTCGCCGAGCTCGAAGCCAGCGCGCAAACACTCACCCCCAGCAGCACCGGCTATCACTTGTATTCCTGGCTGCTCACTGCCGCGCTAACGCTAATGCTGTGGCAAGGTCGACGCTATCGACACAGCCTGCCAGCATTCATGTTGTTGACTGCGCTCATTACCGCATCATCGGGTATGCTTGCCCCCGCAAGCGCGGTCGCTGCTGCACCCAACCTTGATGCAGAAAAGCAAGCTTATCGCACGCTACAGGAAGGACACTATCATGAAGCAGGCGAGCGCTACGAAAACATCGGTGGCTATCGCGGCAGCATGGGCGCAGGCGCCGCGGCCTTTCGGCAGAGTGACTGGTCTCAAGCGCTCACCGCTTTCCGACGCGCCGCCGAATCTGCCCACGGTAATGAAGAGCGCGCACTTGCCTGGTATAACGAAGCCACAACGCTTGCACACATGGGGCAACTGACCGCCGCGATGAAACGACTCGACCAGACGCTCGCGCTTCACCCCAATCACGCGCGCGCCGCACTCAATCGCGATCTGTTGCAACGCGCGCTGAAAGAGCGCGCAGGCACTGTGAATGACGCGTCGTATGAAGAACCACAACTGCGCAATGATGCCGATGCTGTCACCAGCGGCGATACCTCCGCGCTCACGGACACTGCGACGGGCAATGATGAAACTGGCGCTACTGATGATGCTTCCATCATCACAGCGCAGGGGCTGCAAAAAAACTCCGTTGCTGTCACGGCATCAAGCGGTGAAGCAACCCCCGCCGCTGGCCTGCGCTCCGCGGGTGAGAGCGCGACGATTCCACCAGGCGCCGTCGCTGACGATCCGCGCGTCGTACTGCGTCATCGCTTCATGCTGATGGATGCCAAGCGCATGCTACTGCCGGAGACCGCGCCGTGGTGAAAACATTATGGTTGCTGCTGCTTGCTGTCGCGGCACTGCCAGTATGGGCCGCGCCAAGCGGCATCCATGATTTCAGCGCCGAAGTCGATCGGCGCGAGCTTTATGTCAACGAACACGTCGTGCTGACGTTGTCTCTCACCGGCAGCGATACCAGGCTACGCGCCGAAGGTGTGTCACCGAATATCGATCTCACTGTTCTCGCTGGAGCCTTTGAGCTCGGCACGCCGAAGGCGGATTTCCGTTTTAATATCGATAACAATCGCGGGCGCGCCACCTCCAGCATTACCGTTGAACTCTTTCCACGCACAGCGGGGCGGCTGCGCATCCCTGCATTTACTGTCGATGGTCTAAACACGCAAGCGATCGAACTACGCGTGTCACCACTCACCACCGACACGAGCCCAGAAGCCTTCGTACGCAGCGGCGTCGCGAGCAAACACCTATTCACCGGCGAACAAGCACTGGTCTATCTCGACCTCTATCATCGCGTCGAACTCGCCAGCGCCCGCATGGGCGGCGCGCTTGATTCCAAGCCACGCGACATCGCAGTGCACACACTGCCCGCGAGCGAACGCACCGAGCGCGTTGACGGCATCGAGTATCAAGTGACGCGCACTGCCTGGGCCGCCAGCATGATGCAAGCTGGGGAGATGACGTTGCTGCTGCCGGATATCTGGGTAGAAACGCGTCAGGGCAGGCGCTGGCGGTTACCGTTCCGCGAAGAGCGCATCGAAGTGCGCGCGCTAC
>JAITWN010000070.1 GCA_031285245.1 Chromatiales bacterium
CGGCGCGTGAGTCGGGTCGGTGCTGCGCAGCTCGGCGCAAGGAGTTGTGGCCGCGCTTGCAGATTATCGATTGCCTCGGGGACTTCATCGGCAACCCAGGGGCGGCCAAGCCAGAACCCTTGAGTTTCGGTATAGCCAAGATCGCGCAGGAGTTCGTGCTGCGCCTGATTTTCCACACCTTCAGCGACGGTGCTCATGCCAAGGCCATTTGCCATCGTGGCGATGGCCCGCGCCAACGCCACGTGGCGAGTGTTGTGAGGAAGATCCGTGACGAACATGCGGTCGATTTTCAGGCAGCTGACAGGGAAATGGATCAGATAGCTCAGTGATGAGTAGCCGGTGCCGAAGTCATCGAGGGCGATGGTGACCCCGAGTGCTCGCAGCTCAAGCGCGATGGCCTGCGCTTTGGCGATGTCATCGGCGAGCACGCTTTCGGTCAGTTCGAGTTCGAGTGCGCTGGCGTCGAGATTGCTCGACGTCAGCGCATGCCGGACCGATTCAAGCAGCGATTCAGCGCGAAACTGGCGCAGAGATACATTCACTGACACGCCAAGGTTCGAGTGGCCGGCAAGCTGCCAGGCTTTGACCTGCTGGCAGGCCTGTTCCAGCACCCAGGCGCCAACGGGTACCACCAAATCCATGTCTTCGATGAGCGAGATGAAATCGTTCGGCATCAGTAGGCCGCGCTGCGGATGTTGCCAGCGCAGCAGCGCTTCGACCGAGGAGACCGTGCCGGTGTGCGTATCGACGCGCGGTTGGTAGTGCAACACGAACTGCTGGTCTACCAGTGCGCGGCGCAGATCCATTTCCAGTTTCAAGCGCTCGTGCGCACGATTGCCAGGCTCAGGGGTGAAGAAGACGAAGTCGTTGCGTCCGAGGCGCTTGGCTTTGCGCATCGCCGCAATCGCGTTTTCCACCAGCGTTTCGGCGTCCTGCGCCGCTGGCCCGAATGCGGCGAGACCGAGGCTCGTGGTGAGTACGATATCTCGACCGTTTACCTGCATCAGCTCGGCAGAGCGTTCGACAATGTGTTCGGCGTGCGCTTTGCTGAGCTGTGGCACGCCGAGCGAAGCGTCCATGATGGCGAACTGATCACCGCCCAGGCGGGCGATGATGGCATCGGTGCCGATGCAGTCGCGCAAACGGCGTGCGAACTCGATCAGCGCGCGGTCGCCATATTCATGTCCCATGCTGTCGTTGACCAGTTTGAAGCGATCGATCGACAGCGCGATCATGCCGAGGCGCGCGCCGGTGCGTTTGGCCTGCGTGATGGCGGCTGAGAGCAGCTCCATAAAGTGCGAGCGATTGGGTAGATCGGTGAGCACATCGTAGCGCGCGAGATATTCCATGCGCGTTTGTTGGCGCTGCTGATTATCCCGCTCGTGCCGTTTGATCAGCCGATCGGCGCGCATGACGAGCGCGACCAGAAATACATAGAGCAGGAGTAGTAGACTGGTCACGCCGCCAAAGACGAGGTAACTGGTGCGCTTGATGTCTTTGACCATGTCGGTGACGTCGGAGAAAATTTCAAAACCGCCGTCGACGACGCCACCTTCTTGCGCGTGGATGGGGATGTAGGAGGAAAGGACGTCGATGTTTTTGAAAATTTCATCGTCGCTGCTGCTGCGGTAGATCAGTTCGCTCGTTGGCGCGGTGGTGTGTGCGAAGGCGGGTTTATTCACGCCGGCCTCGCCGATCTGAGAAGTATCAGAGGAGAACACGATGCGGCCGTCGGCATCGTAGATCTTCACTTTGAGGATGCGCAGTCCACGCATGCGCTCAGTGATCTCGCGGCGCATGGCATGGAACTGTGGCGTGTCAGCCAGCGCCTCAAGTGGCATGAAGCCCGCCTCACGCACGAATTCAGCGTAATGAGGCCACAGCGTTACCGACAGCGATTGTGCAACGGCGACGTTGAAACTGGTTTCCTGTGTTTTGAGGTTTTCCACCGCGATGTGACGGTAGAAGCCGACCAGCACTGCGGCAATGATCGCAATGCCGAGCAGGCTACGCAGCGAGTAGCTTCGCGTCAGTTGCAGCTCGGCGCTCATGCGCGTGGGGCATTCAGGATTGGGATGAGCATCGCCGGATACGGCGCTTTTCCAAGGATACCGCGGCAAAGTATGATCTATCAGCCGAGAAAATGACAGCGCGATGCATGGCTCATGTGCAGCAAAATACGAGGATTTTGACGATGTGGAAGCGGTTATCAGCGAAGCGGGTGCAGATCAGAACGCTGGCTCTGCTTGCTGTGGTGGTGCTAACGATCGCGGCCTGTGCGGTCTCGCCGACTGGGCGTAGGCAGCTCGTGCTCATGCCCGAAGGGCAGATGAGCACCTTGGGGGCGCAGTCCTATGCTGAGATCCAGAAAGAGACTCCGAGTCTCAAGGATGAAAAGGTCAATGCCTATGTGCAATGCGTCGCCAATGCCATCACTGCGCTTGCGCAAGTGCAGGCCCAGCAGGCGCAGTGGGAGGTGACGGTATTTGACGATGACACGGTCAACGCTTTCGCGCTGCCAGGTGGCAAGATCGGCGTTTATCGAGGATTGCTCGGTGTTGCCCAGACGCCGGATCAGCTTGCCGCGGTGCTCGGGCATGAGGTCGGTCACGTGCTAGCTCACCATGGCAATGAACGTGTGTCGCAGCAGTTCGCGGTGGGTGAAACGCTGAGCCTGATCGATGCCTGGATGAGCGCGGGTAATCGCGCCAATCGTGAAACAGCCATGGCCTTGCTCGGCACCGGCGCGCAGGTTGGTGTGCTGCTTCCGTTCAGCCGTACGCA
>JAITWN010000108.1 GCA_031285245.1 Chromatiales bacterium
GGCGCTAATACTCGTATTTCAGTTACTCGGCCGGGCCGGTACAATTTTTTGAAACCCAGATAGATTCTGGGCGGCGACGCGGTGCGCCACCGTTTTCAAAAAAGCGTCCCGGCCCGGCCTCCAAAGGTTTTCTGATGATTCAGATGGTGAACGTAGTTCGTTTTTTTTCTTGAGGTATCGCGATGCTCAGAGCGGTGTACGGTGGTAATTTTCAGGACCGTTGGCGCGTAGCGGCTCGGCGTCCTGAAAATTACCACCGGGCGCCGCCGGCCACTAAGCTCTGAGGCTCTGAGGCTCTGTGGCCAGGCAGAGGCTCAACGTTGAGAGCTGTGATGGCTTCACTTCGTTCAGCCCAACCTACGATCTTGCAGTATCTGCAAGCCGAAGCAGCACATACACCGCCCCGGTGCCGCCGTCGGCGGGGCGCGCGGAGCAGAAGGCGAGCACTTCGTCTCTACGTTGCAGCCAGCCATTGAGGCGCGTCTTGAGTACCGGCTGACGCTGCGGCGAACTCAACCCTTTGCCATGGATGATGCGCACGCAGCGCGTTGCAGTGCTGCGGCACTCGCCGAGAAAGTAGCTGAGCGCTTGGCGTGCTTCATTGGCTGTCATGCCGTGCAGATCGAGTTCAGCGCCTATCGGATACTGGCCGCGGCGCAGTTTGCGCAGCAAGCCATGCTGCAAACCGGCGCGTGAGAAATAAAGCACATCGCCGGTTTCGAGCTCGGCATTTTCGTCGTCGAGAATCAGGACTTCTTCACGCACGAACACATCATTGCGTAAATGTTGCTGCGGCACAGGGCGAGGTTTCTTGCGAAAAGGTGGCACGCGATCCTGCGGCTCGATGCGCTTCACGCCATGCATGCTTTCCCGAAACAGCAGGGCATCGTCGTCCTCGTCTTTCATCTCGATAACTTACGGTAGTGCTATGATTCATGGCATCGTAACGAGCGTATTTCTGACAAGCAATCGATTATCTGCGGAATCTATTGACCAGGGCGGGGCCTGTCAGTACCATTAGCGCCCGCAAAGCCTCCTATTCCCCGGTAGCTCAGCAGGTAGAGCAGGTGACTGTTAATCACCGGGTCGCTGGTTCGAGTCCGGCCCGGGGAGCCAAAAAGCTTAGGAAGTATTGTTCTCTGCGCGGGTGTCGTGCCTGCGAGTCGCTCTTCTGTAGTCATTCAGATACGTTCAGATATCAGCGCCCGCTTGCTCGGTAGCACCTGCACCGCTGCTGGGGCATACTGCCTGGACCGGCGTTTCCCATGCGCCGGCTTTTCGCTCAGGACCATTACGGCATGCGCGCCGGAAAGTTCTCCTGATATCGTTTTCGTAAAGCATTCGCCCGTCGCCGCGCCGTCCTACTCTCAAGAGGACATGAGCCATGAAGAAAAAGCTCAGCCGTGCCAAGACCGAAGAGCTCAAACAGCGAAAAATTGCGCCACTGACCACGCCTTCGGACCTGAAGGCCATCGGAACACGCGACATTGCCGGCACGATGAATCTCATACTCGCCGATGTTTTTGCGCTTTACATCAAGACCAAGAATTTCCACTGGCATATGAGCGGTCCGCATTTTCGTGATTATCACTTGATGCTCGATGAGCAGGCCGATCAGTTGTTCGTGATGACTGATCTGATCGCCGAGCGTATCCGCAAGGTCGGTGGTAATACACTGCGCTCGATCGGCCACATCAGCCGCTTGCAGCGCGTGCTCGATAACGATACTGATTTCGTTGAACCACTCGGCATGCTCGCTGAGCTCTTCGATGACAATCGCTCGATGGCATCGAAGCTGCGCGAAGCGCATGAAGTCTGCGATGAGTATCGCGATATCGCTACCGCCAGTTTGATCGAAACCTGGATCGATGAGACGGAAAGACGGAGCTGGTTTTTGTTTGAAGCGAGTCGACGTGGCGACAGCAGTGGCCACTGAAAAGCAGAGGGCGATTCGCCTCTGAAGAACCTTCGTCATTGCGAGGCGAAGCCGAAGCAAATCCATGGGGCCGTCTGGATTGCCGCAGGCTTAAGCCTCTCGCAATGACGATGCGGGGTTTAAAGAACCTTTGTCTCGAATTTCTGTCAACAAGGAGGTTCATATTGAAGCAAGGACGACAACGAGGCTTAGTAGCAGCTATGGAACTGGAAGCGATCAAGGAGCAGGGGCGCCTGCTCGGACTGAATCCATTCATCCTGCAGGGATCGAAAAAATCTCTGATCCAGGCCATTCAACAAGCGCGCGGCGAGCAGGCATGTTTTCTCGATGATGCGCGTTTTTCCTGCGCGCGCCATGAATGTGAGTGGCGTAGCGAGTGCATGAAACTCACCGCCGTCTGGCGGCGGTGAGTTTTTCCCTTTAATTAGGAAGCCTCTGAAAAATCTCCGTCATTGCGAGCCGAAGCCGAAGCAATCCACGTAACTGTGTCTGGATTACCACGAGGCTAACGCCCCTCGCAATGACAATGCAGGGTTTTTTAGGTGGGTTCAGGCGCCGAGCGCAGCGGCGATGCGCTTGAGTCCGGCTTGGATGTTATCCATGCCAGTGGCGAAGGATAAACGCATGCAGCCCGGCGCACCGAACGCAGAGCCCGGCACCAGCGCTACACCGGCTTCATTGATGAAATATTCCCCGAGTTCGAGATCGTTGCGCATGCCAAGCCGTTCGATCACTTCCTGCATCAGCGGGAAAGCGTAGAAAGCGCCGTTCGAGTGCAGGCAGCGCACGCCTGGAATGGCATTGAGCGCCGACACCACGTAATCGTGGCGAGCGCGGAATGAACGATTCATTTCTTTGATGAAGCTCTGATCGCCCTGCAAGGCGGCTTGTGCGGCAATCTGGGAAATCGAAGTTGGGTTCGACGTGCTCTGCGACTGAATGTTTTCCATGGCGGCGATGAGCGGCCGCGGGCCAGCGGCATAACCGATACGCCATCCCGTCATTGAGTACGCCTTGGACACGCCGTTGAGCACGATGCTGCGCTCATGCAGCGCTGGACAAGCCATCAAGATGTTGCAGAAGGGTTTGCCGTCGAGATTGACGTGTTCATACATGTCATCGCTTGCGACCAACACCTGCGGATGGCGCAGCAACACTTCACCAAGCGCGGCGAGCTCTGCGCGCGTGTAAGTAACGCCCGTCGGATTGGATGGACTATTGATCACGACCAGGCGCGTGCGCGGCGTGATCGCGGCTTCGAGTGCATCGGGGCTGATTTTGAAGCCGCTATCGATATCGCTCGCGACGATCACCGGCTTGCCATCGGCAAGCAGCACCATATCGGGATAAGACACCCAGTAGGGCGCAGGGATGATGACTTCATCGCCCGGATCGAGCAGCGCTTGGGTGAGATTGTAAAAGCTCTGCTTGCCGCCGACTGACACCAGCACATCGGCAGCGGAATATTCGAGGCCATTTTCACGCTTGAATTTGTCAACCACTGCTTGGCGTAGTGGCAAGATGCCGGCAACCGCGGTATAGCGCGTGAAACCGCGCTCGATCGCTTCAATCGCTGCGCGCTTGATGTGCTCGGGGGTGTCGAAGTCTGGCTCGCCGGCGCCAAAGCCAATGATGTCCTTGCCCTCGGCGCGCAACTGCGCGGCCCGCGCGGTGATCGCTAGTGTCGGCGACGGCTTTATCCGCTGCACCCTTTGTGAAAGTTTCACGCATCCATCCTGTGTGAAAGAAAAGAAACCGGCCAAGTGTAATATACTTGCCGGCCACTCCCAAGGGCCTCGTTGCCGCAGGTTTCCACCGTGGAAAAACGCTTCCAGCTCCGTTCATCCTATGCTCCGGCGGGTGATCAACCGCGAGCGATCCGAAGTCTGGTGGAAGGCCTGCAAGATGGCCTCAGCTCCCAGACCTTGCTCGGCGTGACTGGCTCGGGCAAGACTTACACTATGGCAAATGTTATCGCCGAGGTGCAGCGCCCGGCGCTGCTACTCGCGCCGAATAAAACGCTTGCGGCGCAGCTCTACGGCGAGATGCGCGAGTTTTTTCCGGAAAATGCGGTTGAATATTTCGTTTCCTATTACGACTACTATCAACCCGAAGCCTACGTTCCAAGCACCGACACCTACATCGAAAAAGACGCATCGATCAACGAGCAGATCGAGCAGATGCGCTTATCAGCGACCAAAGCGGTGCTGGAGCGTCGCGATACAGTGATCGTCGCATCGGTGTCGTGCATTTACGGTCTTGGCGATCCGGATTCATATCTGAAAATGGTGCTGCATCTGCGCCGTGGTGCACCGGCGGATCAACGCGCCATCTTGCGTCATCTCGCCGATCTGCAGTACACGCGCAACGATGCTGAACTCAGTCGCGGCACGTATCGTGTGCGCGGCGATGTCATCGATATTTTCCCGGCGGAATCCGAGCGCGAAGCAGTGCGCGTAGAACTCTTCGATGATGAGATCGAAGCGCTCAGTTATTTTGATCCGCTGACCGGCGAAGTGCTGAGCAAGCCGCCGCGCTTGACTGTTTACCCAAAGACGCATTACGTCACGCCGCGCGAAGTGTTGTTGCAAGCGATTGATCTCATCAAAGAGGATCTGCGCATTCGCCTAGTGCAACTGCGCGAAGCGAACAAATTGGTCGAAGCACAGCGCCTGGAACAGCGCACGCGTTTTGATATCGAAATGATGCAGGAGATCGGCTATTGCTCCGGCATCGAAAACTATTCGCGCTATCTTTCGGGGCGAAATGCTGGCGATCCCCCGCCGACGTTGCTCGATTATCTGCCTGCCGATGCGTTGCTGCTGATCGATGAAAGCCACGTCACCGTGCCGCAACTTGGCGCAATGTATCGCGGCGATCAGTCGCGCAAGCTGACGCTGGTCGAGCATGGTTTTCGCTTGCCTTCGGCGATGGACAATCGCCCACTGGCTTTTGAGGAATTCGAACGCATCGCGCCGCAAACCATTTTCGTTTCGGCAACACCGGGGTCCTATGAGCAGCGTCGCGCTGATGCGGTGGTTGAGCAGGTGGTGCGACCAACGGGTCTTGTCGATCCGCAGATCGAGGTGCGACCGATTGCAACGCAGGTGGATGATTTGCTCTCGGAAGTGCGCCTGCGCGTCGAGCGCAACGAACGCGTGTTGGTGACCACCCTGACCAAGCGCATGGCAGAAAATCTCACCGAATATCTCGCCGAGCATGACGTCAAGGTGCGCTATCTGCATTCAGATATCGAGACCGTAGAACGCGTGGAGATCATCCGCGATCTGCGCCTTGGCGTGTTCGATGTGTTGGTCGGCATCAATCTGCTGCGTGAAGGATTGGACCTGCCGGAGGTTTCACTCGTTGCCATTCTCGATGCGGATAAAGAAGGTTTTTTGCGCTCGGATCGTTCGCTCATTCAGACCATCGGACGTGCAGCGCGTAACATCGCTGGTCGCGTCATCATGTATGCCGACAAGATCACCGGCTCCATGCAGCGCGCCATGGAAGAAACCGATCGCCGTCGCGCCAAACAGCTCGCCTACAACGAAGAGCATGGCATCACGCCGCGCGGTATTCGTAAGGCGGTGGTCGATCTCATTGAAGGCGAGGCGCCAGAGGTTGCGCTCGATTCGCGCACTTATGCCCGCGTTGCCGAAGGCATGATGGAATACGGCGGCATGTCACCCGAAGATCTGCGGCGCGAGCTCGAATCACTGGAAAAACGCATGCTTCAGCACGCGCGCGATCTTGAGTTCGAGGCGGCGGCGAAGCTGCGTGATCGCATCAAGACGGTGCGTCAGGCGAGCCTTGGCATTTCTGATCCTAGCCCCTAGATCGTCCACGGCGATTGTTCGA
>JAITWN010000167.1 GCA_031285245.1 Chromatiales bacterium
CCGCCATCCCTGGCGGCGTACGGTCTCGTCAGGCGATACGCCGACTGCGACCCTCAGGGTTTGCCTTTTTTTGATATTGGGGGGACTTTTTCGAGCTGGCGGTAACCACTGCCATCAGCTTGTTCGGCTTTCAGTCCGGCGCGGTGCTTGCCACGGTGGTCGGGGTGCTAATCGAAGTGCCAGCGATGCTGCTGGTGGTGCGTGTGGTCAACCTTTCGCGCGGCTGGTATGAGCGACGCATGGCGAGCCTATGAGGCAAAAAAAATGGGCGACCCAAAGGCCGCCCATTCGTACTGCTGCTTCGACTGCTTCGGATCAACCGAAGATCAGCTTGCCCTTCATGACGGCAAAGTGACCTGGGAACGGGCAGTAGAAGCTGTAATCGCCGCCCTTTTCGAGCTTGCTGGTGTCGATCTTCACCGAAGCTTTCTCACCACCGCCGACCAGCGGAATCATCGCGATGACGCGGGCGTCGCCCGGCGGTACGTGGTTGTTGGCGGCGCCAGCGGCCAGGCCAGCGGAAGACAAGCCGGCGAGGTCAGAGGTCTTGGTGACGACGAAGCCGTGGCCCATGGTGGCCTTCGGCAGCTTGCCGGTGTGAACCAGAGTGACTTCGAATGCTGTGCACTCGGCCGGAATCGTGATCTCTTTGGCGCTGTACTGCATCTGGTCGTTACCTTCGATGGTGAACGAGCAGTCCGCTGCCATGGCCACGGAACCCGCCAGCGACATAGCCGCAATCGTCATAGCTTTCAAAAACATGACATCTCCTTGTGACAGTAATAGTTAACTGCTTAGGGTACTGCACGCGGGAGTATACTGCCGGCCGCTGGTAAGACAAGCCTGCCCCCTCATTTTCCCTGTAGCCAATTCGCGACACAGTCTTTTCTGCGCTTGTCGACAGACTGAGACATTTGCACTTCTTGCGGTGCGCCCCTAGGCTAAGTCGGGTGCAGACCGGAAGCGCAGAGCCTCCGGAGCGCGCGTGCAGCACAAGGAGGTGAGGCATGCCGAATGGTAAGAGAGCGGCACATGAGATCGGATTCAGCGCTAGCTCTGGCGCCGACGAAGACGTCGCGGTAGCGGCGGGACGCCTGGAATCCGGGAAGGCACTCGACGCAGCGCGCAGCGTCCACTTCCCTTCGCGCGAGGTCATCTATCACGAAGGCGGGCAGGCCGACACGGTCTATGCCATTCGCAACGGCTTGGTCAAACTGGTCAGCTACCTGCCAAACGGCAAAGGGCGCATCGTGCGCCTGTATGGGCGCGGCATCTGGATTGGCCTCGAAGGCCTGGTGCATCAGCCCTACGAGCACACTGCGGTAGCGGTAGAGCCGGTTGAGATGTTTCATTTCCAGGCATCCACCCTGCATCAGCTCGAACAGGACGACCATCACCATCACGTGCATCTGATGAGCAAGTGGCACCAGCACTTGCTCGAGGCAGACATGTGGATCTCGGATTTTTCCACCGGCCCCATCCGCCCGCGCGTTGCACGCTTGCTGTGTTTTCTATCGCGAGTGGAAGATCGCAGCGCCTCGCAGAGCGTCAAGCTCCTCACGTGCGATGAAATGGCTGCGGTGCTTGGTGTAACGCCGGAAAGCGTTAGCCGGGTGCTTGCTGAATTCAAGCGCAGCGGGACGCTCAGCGCCCTAGAAGGCGCGCAGTCCGAACTCTTCCATTGCGATCTCCCGACGCTCGAGAAAGTCGCCTGGGAGTGAGGGCAGCCAGTACGTCAGCTTCGGTCACGTTTCTAAAACGAACGCCAAGCCAATGTCAGGGACGACATGAACGACGAGCGGCTCGACGAGGAAAGCAAACTCAAGAAAGGCAGCGCGCGCGGCATGCCGAGTGGTCGCACGATTGCGATCGCCATGCTGGCGAGCATGGCTGTGGTGGGTGTGGTGCTCGGTCTGCTGATGCTGTTCGACGCACACCGCTACGTGCTCGATCTGCTGCGCTGGCTGGATGACCAGGGTAGCAAGGCGCTGCTGCTGTTCATACTCATCATGGCGTTGGTGATGATGTTGATCATCCCGGGCATCTTGTTCACTACCGGCGCTGGCTTTGTATTTGGCGTGGTGGAAGGCTCGATCGCCGTTGTGGTCGGCTCGACGCTCGGCGCTGTCGCTGCCTTTTTGATTGCGCGCTATGCCTTTGGCATGCGCGCGCGGGTGTGGTTACATAACCACGCACGTCTCGATGCTTTCGGCGAGGAAGTGTGCGCGCAAGGCTGGAAGATCGTTGCGCTGACGCGCATGATGCCGCTCTTCCCATTCAAGATTACCAACTATCTCTTTGGCCTCACGCCAGTGAGGCTGCGCGATTTCACCTGGGGCACTTTTTTTGGTGTCATCCCCTGGTCTGTCCATAACGTTTATCTCGGTGCCATCGCTGCAGATCTCAGTGGGCTCACCTTGGGGGAGGCGCGCGATCCCTGGGGGTGGGCGCTTTATATCGCTGGTTTTGTTATCACCATCGGCACCATCTTTTATCTCACCCGCATGGCGCGGCGCGTGCTGGCGCGAACCGAAGTGCGTGAGCCGTGACATGGCGCAGATGAGCGCCATGCCATGGATGAAATGGCTGCCCTGGCGGTTTCTGATTAGGCGCGTGGCGCGCGCGCATGGATTTCTCGATCCGGTGTTATTGCTGTCGCACCTACATCGTTTCGCGCAGCCCTCAGAGGTGAGCGTTCCGCTTGAGCTGCTGCGCGCTGGCGTGGTGTTTCACGCGCGCGGCCTGATCAACAGCCGCGTCATCCAGCACAATCTCGACTGGGTATGGCCGTACTGGATCGAGCGACAGTTTGATCCGCACGATGTTTCCTTCGTGCCGCGCGCGTTTTCCATCACGCACGTCAATCTTACGCATCGCAACTGGACGGCAGTTGGTGTGCCAGATCTGCCCGAGCTCGCGCTCGTCGATCCGCGCGGCCTCTTGACGCCGTTTCCTGATGGCTGGTCTCTCGACTGCTGGGTCATCGATGATAGCGAAAATGTGCTGTTGCCTTCGCGTGCAAAGCAGGCTGATCAGTGGTTGGGGGGAGATCGCCTCACCGTCGTCACCGAATGCAGTGCAGCGGGTATGCAGCTTCGTACTGAGGCGTCGATGCAGGCGCGGGCAGAGCAGCCGGTGTGTCGCTGGCATGTGCGCGCTGAAGCCGAAAACCCAGCCTGGCTCGTGCTCGCGCTGCGCCCGTGCAATCCTGAAGGCGTGAGCTTCATTCACCGCGTCGCGCTCAGTGCCGGTCGCGATGGCTGGAAGATCGATGATCGTCAGTCGGTCAGTTTTGGAGCTGTGGTTGATCGCCATCATGTCTCCAACTATCACGCCGGTGATGTGTACATCCATCTGCGCGAAAAGACCGAGCAGAATGCGGGTGAATGCGATGTCGGCATGGCAACTGCCGCAGCGATGTTTCGCATCGAGCCGGGTGCGGCGCGTGAACTCACCGTCGATATTGTCGTCGCCGATCCCAAAGAAGAAAGAGCGCAGCCGGTGCCCTGGGAAGAGAGCCTGCAAGGCCATTGCCAGATGCGCATTCCCGATGAACGCTATATGGCGCTCTATGAAACGGCGCTACGCACGCTGATCGTGCATTCACCGCTCGATGTTTTTCCCGGACCTTATACCTACAAGCGGTTCTGGTTCCGCGATGCCGCATTCATTATTCACGCTTTGATTTGCGCTGGGCTGATCAGCCGCGCCGAGCGCGCGCTCGATCGCTTTCCTGCGCGTCAGGATTTCTCCGGTTATTTCAATTCGCAGGAAGGCGAGTGGGATTCCAATGGTGAGGCGCTGTGGGTCATGCAGCGCTTTTGCGCGCTGACCGGGCGCGCACCAAAACCGCAGTGGCGACAATCGATCGTGCGCGGCACAGAGTGGATCACGCGCAAGCGTCTACCGGAAAAAAGTGGTCTGCCCCATGCCGGACTGCTACCAGCAGGTTTCAGTGCCGAGCATCTCGGCCCCAATGATTATTACTACTGGGATGACTTCTGGAGTGTGGCGGGCCTTGAAGCCGCGCATGATCTCATTCATCCCTTTGATGGAGCGTTAGCGCAGAACGCGCTTAGTAATGCATCGGCGCTGCGCGCGGCGATCGATCGCAGTCTTGGAGGAGCGCGCGCGCGGCTCGGCAGGCCTGCGATGCCGGCATCGCCTTATCGCCGCATGGATTCCGGCGCTGTGGGCTCGCTTGCCGCGGGCTATCCGCTGCAACTGTGCTCGCCCGATGATCCGCGCCTCATCGATACCGTAGCGTTTCTGCTCGACAGCTGCTTCTTCAATGGCGGCTTCTTTCAAGACATGATTCATTCCGGCATCAATCCGTATCTCACGCTGCATGTGGCGCAGGTGCTGCTGCGGGCGGGAGATCCGCGCCATCTGCTATTGACTCGGCGCATCGCTGAACTCGCTTCGCCAACCGGACAGTGGCCAGAGGCGATCCATCCTCACACTCTGGGAGGTTGCATGGGCGATGGCCAGCATGTGTGGGCCGCGGCGGAATGGATTCTCATGCTGCGCAATGGCTTCGTGCGCGAGGAAGGTAGCAAGCTCGTGATCGGTGCTGGCCTTGATCCAGCCTGGCTCAATGCCGGCGCGGTATTGTCATTCGGCCCTGCGCCGACAGAGTTTGGCACGATCACGATAAGCATCGATGTCGATACCGATCGCCGTGCTCATGTGCGCTGGCAGGGCGATTGGCATCAAGCGTCAGCGTTGACCTTCGCACCAGTGTCTCCAATTTCTACGCCGATTTTGGTTGAAGTGCGCTTGCCGGGCGCTGCGCCGAATATCTGCACAGTCGAAACGGGCGAGGTGATCGTCGTTCTAGGGGCGAAGCCATGAATATCGTCATGGTCACTAATACCTATGCGCCACATGTCGGTGGTGTGGCCCATTCCATCGTGGCGTTTCGCGAGGAATTCCGGCGCGCAGGCCATCGCGTGCTGATCGTGGCGCCGGAGTTTCCCCATCAGGATGCGCAGGAAATCGGCGTGATCCGCATTCCCGCGCTACAGAATTTCAATGGCAGCGATTTCTCTGTGGTGCTGCCGATTCCAGGATTGCTGCTCGATGTGCTCGATGAGTTTCAGCCCGATATCATTCATTCGCATCATCCCTATCTGCTCGGCATGACGGCGCTGCGCAATGCGCGTTACCGCAAGCTGCCGCTGGTCTTCACGCATCACACGCTCTATGAGCGTTATACCCACTACATTCCCGGCGACTCGCCGGCGTTTGCGCGCTTCATCATTGAGCTTGCCACGCGCTACGCCAATCTCACCGATCAGGTTTTTGCGCCGAGCGAGAGCGTTGCCGAGCTGATCCGCGCGCGCGGTGTGACGACGCCGATCACCGTCGTCCCTACCGGCATTGCGCTCGAACGTTTCGGCGTGGGTAATGGCCCGTCCTGTCGTCATCGCTTCGGTATACCGAGAGATGCGTTCGTCATCGGCCATGTGGGTCGTCTTGAAGCCGAGAAGAATCTTGGTCTCCTGGCAGAGGCGGTGGTGCGTTTCATGGCGGATGATGCCGCGGTGCATTTTCTCGTCGTCGGCAAGGGCGAATATGCGGCGCATATCCGCGAAGTTTTTGCGCGTGCGGGGATGGAAGATCGCTTGCATCTTGCGGGCCCTTTGGTTGATGCCGATCTCGTCGATGCCTATCACGCGATGGAGGTGTTCGCGTTTTCATCGACGAGCGAAACTCAAGGCATGGTGCTGATCGAAGCGATGGCCGCCGGTACACCGGTAGTTGCGCTCGATGCCTGCGGCGCGCGTGAGGTCGTGCGCGATGGGCAGGAGGGGCGCTTGCTGCGCGAAGAAAATCCGCACGCTTTTGCTGATGCGCTGCGTTGGTTGCGCGCTCTTGATTCACAGCGCCGAGTGCGTGTGCAATGCGCCGCGCGTGAGCGCGCCCGGCGCTATGCGATGCCGGCGATGGCGCAGCGCGCGCTCGCGGTTTATGAGCATCTGATTGCGCGCGACGCATCTGGCGAGGAGGCAGTGCCGGGAGCGTTCGGGTCGATCTTCGACCGGATTGGCGATCTGCTCGGCGCTGAGTGGGACATCGTCA
>JAITWN010000179.1 GCA_031285245.1 Chromatiales bacterium
GTGTGCTCTTCCGATCTATCTGTGGTCCGCCACCGTGCACCACCACTGGATTCATGCCCACCGCTTTCATCAGCACGATGTCGCGCGCGAAGCCGCTCTTTAGCGTTTCGTCGGTCATGGCGTTGCCACCGTATTTGATGACGATGGTTTTACCGGCAAAACGGCGGATGTAGGGCAGTGCTTCGACCAGCACGCTGGCCTTATTCACCGCGGAGGAAGTATCAAGCGTCATGGTCTGTGCTACCAATCAAGAGGAAATATTTATCACGCTCAGAAAGGCACGGCGATGCCCGGTTCGACAGCGCGCAGTGCACGGCGAAACACGTCCTGTATGCGCGTAAGCGCGGCTTCGCTATCCGCCTCGAAGCGCAGAATCAGTGATGGCGTGGTATTCGATGCACGCACCAGCCCCCAGCCATCGGCGAATTCCGCGCGCAGTCCATCGATGGTGATGATGCGTGCACCTTCGATGTGCGGATTGGCGAGGAAACGTTCCATGAAGTGATGGTTGTCGCCTTCCTGCGTGAAATCGAGGCGCAGCTCTGGCGTAGATAAGGCATCAGGTAATTCAGCGAACACCTCTGCCGGCGTACGCGGATCACGCGCAAGAATCTCGATCAAACGCGCCGCGGTATAGAGCGCATCATCGAAGCCATACCAGCGTTCACGGAAAAAGATGTGACCGCTCATTTCGCCAGCAAGCGGTGCATCAAGCTCCTTGAGCTTGGCTTTGATCAGTGAATGACCGGTGCGCGCCATCACCGGCTCGCCACCATGCTCGCGCACGACGCGTTCGAGATGGCGCGAACATTTGACGTCGAAAATGATCGGCGCACCGGGTTTGCGCGACAGCACATCAGCGGCATAGAGCATCATCTGTCGATCCGGCCATACCACATGACCACTGGCATCGACGACACCGAGGCGATCACCATCACCATCGAAGGCAAGGCCGAGATCAGCGCCGCGCTGTACCACCGCATTGATCAGATCGACGAGATTTTCAGGCTGGCTGGGATCAGGGTGATGATTGGGGAAATGGCCATCGACATCGCAGAAGAGTTCGATGACTTCGCAACCGAGCGCGCGCAAGAGGCGTGGCGCAACAATACCAGCAACGCCGTTGCCACAATCGATGACCACGCGCAGCTTGCGCGCAGCACACACACCACTACTTACTTCGGCGAGATAATCCGGTATCGGATCGATCGATGAATAGCCGCCTTGCTGAGCAGCGGTGTGGAAATCACTCTGCTCGATACGCTGGCGCAAACGCTGAATCTGTTCACCCGCAAGCGTGACACCGCCGAGCATGATTTTGAAACCGTTGTACTGCGGCGGATTGTGACTGCCAGTCACCATGACGCCCGATCCGCCGGCAAGACGATGCGCGGTGAAATACAGCAATGGCGTTGGCACCATGCCGGCATCAATGACATCAACGCCCGCGCTGCGAATGCCGCGCGCGAGCGCCGCTGCAAAGCCGGCGCCAGAGAGACGACCGTCGCGCCCTACAGCAACGACAGTAAGCCCCGCCGCTGCAGCTTCGCTACCGATAGCACGACCAATGTCGTGAACGATGTCGCCTGTGAGCGTGCTGCCGACGATGCCGCGAATGTCATAAGCCTTGAAGATGAGCGCAGAGAACTGACTTGCCACGTGTCACCTGTTTTATTTTTGAGCGAGTGAAGCTGAAGAGTTCGCGCCGATGCCAGACAGTGCTGATTAATGTCGGCCAGAATGACCGAAACCACCTTCGCCACGCGCGCTGCTTTCAAAGTCTGTGACCAACTCGAACGCGGCGCGTACCACCGGCACGAACACCATCTGTGCGATGCGTTCACCAACCGCAATGGTGAACGGACGATCGCCGCGATTCCAGCATGACACCATGATCTGCCCTTGATAATCCGAGTCGATGAGTCCAACCAGATTGCCGAGCACGATGCCATGTTTGTGGCCAAGCCCGGAACGCGGCAGGATCACCGCTGCCAACGATTGATCTTCCATATGAATAGCAAATCCAGTTGGAATCAGCCGTGTTTCGCCCGGCGCGATATCGAGTGGCGCATCGAGACAAGCACGCAGATCCATGCCCGCGGAACCTGCGGTGGCATAATCCGGCAGCGGAAATTCGCGACCGAGCCGCGCATCAACGATTTTCAGTCTGACTTTTTGCATCGTATCTCTCGGCGATGATCGCCATCAGTTCAGCTGCGAGGGATTCCTTGCGCGCGAGCGGCAATTCGCGTCGACCGCCCTCGGGCCACAGCACCAGCGCTTCATTATCTGCGCTGTCAAAACCGCGATCCGGCAAGCCGACGCGATTAGCAATGACCATGTCGAGGCGTTTTTCTTTCAGCTTGTGTAGCGCGTTGGTTTCGAGATTTTCAGTTTCGGCAGCAAAGCCCACGATGAAGCGCGCGCTATGCTTTGCGGCGACTTCAGCCAGAATATCTGGTGTGCGCTCGAGTTCGAGCTGGCGATTCGATGCATCTTTCTTGATCTTGCTAAGCGCAGGCGCAACCGGGCGATAATCCGCCACCGCCGCCGCGGCGATGAAGATATCGCTTTCTGGCGCGCGCGCCGCGATCGCATCGTGCATCTGCGCAGCTGACTCAACGAAGATGCGTTCAACGCCACGCGGCGCTTCTAAATCAACCGGTCCGCTCACCAGCACCACGCGCGCGCCTTCTTTCACCGCCGCTGCTGCAAGCGCATACGCCATGCGACCTGAGCTGCGATTGGAAATGAAGCGCACCGGATCGATCGCTTCGCGTGTCGGTCCGCCAGTGATCAGCACTGAACGGCCCGCGAGTCGTCCTTGCGCGAAAAAGCGCGCGGTCAGATCCAGGAGTTCGGATGGTTCAAGCATGCGACCTGGTCCGATTTCACCGCAGGCTTGTTCGCCCGATGCCGGTCCAAAAATTTGCACGCCACGCGCACGCAGGCGTGCAAGATTTTCCTGCGTTGCAGGATGCTCCCACATTAAACGATTCATCGCTGGCGCGATCGCAAGCGGTACTTGGCTGACAAGACAGATGGTGGTGAGCAGATCATCGGCCATACCGGAAGCAAGCCGCGCGATGCAATTGGCTGAAGCCGGCGCTATTAAAATAAGGTCGCTCCAGCGCGCGAGATCGATATGCCCCATCGCTGATTCGCTGATCGCATCGAGATGATTCGCATGCACGGAACGCCCCGAGAGCGCCTGCAAAGTGAGTGGCGTGATGAAGGCTGCGCCACCCCGAGTCAGCACGACCTGCACCTCCGCGCCCTGCGCGCGCAAGCCGCGAATGAGTTCAGCGCCTTTGTAAGCAGCGATGCTTCCGGTGATACCGAGGAGGATTCTTCTGTTTGCCAGCTGCATGGACGGTGATCTAAGCTTGCCTGCGACCAAGGAATGGTCCGCCGGACAAAGCCGTAAGATTAGCACAGCCGGCGTTTCGTCATTCAGACAAGGAGTGTCACCATGGCAATTACCCATTGGCCCGTCACGGAACGGCCGCGCGAAAAACTGCTCGCGCGCGGTGCGACAAGCCTTTCCGACGCTGAATTACTGGCGATCTTCCTGCGCACTGGTCTACCTGGTTTCACTGCTGTCGACTTGGCTCGCCAACTGCTCCATGAATACGGCAGTCTGCGTGCACTGTTCGAGTGCGATCGCACGCGCTTCTGCGCCGCGCCGGGACTCGGGCCGGCAAAATACGCGCAATTGCAGGCGGTGCTGGAAATGGTGCGGCGTTACCTGCATGAAACGCTGCATCGAGGTGACGCTTTGCGCAACCCCGGCGATACGCGCAACTATCTGAGTGCGCAGCTCCGTGGCCGCGATCACGAAGTTTTCGCCTGCCTGTTTCTCGACACCCGGCATCGCGTGCTCGCATTCGAGGAAGTGTTCCGCGGCACCATCGACGGCGCCAGCGTGTATCCGCGCGAGATCGTCAAACTCGCCCTTTCACACAATGCAGCGGCACTCATTTTCGCGCACAACCACCCTTCAGGGATCTGTGAACCCAGCCAGTCCGATATTCACCTCACCTTGCGCTTGCGCGACGCACTCGCTCTGGTGGATGTGAGGGTCCTGGATCACATCATCGTCGGGGAAGGACAGCCGTTGTCGCTATCGGAACGTGGACTCATGTAAACTCCGCCGAGTAGTGATGGAATCTATCTTATTGAAATAAAATAGATTTTACACACATCAACAAAAACGGTCGTGCCCCGCTCACGGCCGCCTTCATTCTTTCTGCTTTTCACCCTGCTTTTGTTCTGATATAAAGGTGCGTTTCGACGATTACCAGCCTTCGGAGCTGTTCCCATGTCCAGAATATGTGAAGTCACCGGCAAAGGGCCGATGACCGGCAATAACGTCTCGCACGCCAACAACAAAACCCGTCGTAGATTCTTGCCGAATCTACAATCGCGCCGCTTTTGGGTCGCGAGTGAGAATCGCTGGGTGAGGCTGCGCATCAGCGCTCACGGCCAGCGCATCATCGACAAGCGCGGTATCGAGAGCGTGCTCGCCGAACTGCGCGCACGTCGCAGCAAGGCTTAAGGGAGAATCAGATCATGCGCGACAAGATCAAGCTGCTGTCTTCCGCTGGCACCGGCCATTTCTACACCACCACGAAGAACAAGCGCACCATGCCCGAGAAGATGGAGATCAAGAAGTTCGATCCCGTCGTGCGCAAGCATGTGGTCTACAAGGAAGCTAAGATCAAGTAGGCATTCACCCCAGGGTGAAATGAAAAGGGAGCCTGATGGCTCCCTTTTTGTTTTTGGACACAGCCCCCCAAGGTACGTGATCAGCGGTGCCCGTTACTATTTTTCAGGACCGTTGGCGCGCAGCGGCTCCGCGTTTCGAAAAAGCATTCCAGCCCTGCCTGGCTACGAAGTATCGTTGGTGACTCTGAGCAAAGCGAAACCCGGCACCTGCAACGTTGGGCTTCACTGCGCAGTGAAGCCCAACCTACATTTGAATCCTCAGCAAATCTTTTAGAATCAAGCAGCCGCCGCTGTCCGCGCTGAATAACTACGCAGCACGCGGGCGAAATCCTGCAAGGCCTTGATGCCAGATGCCTCGGCCTGGTGACACCATTCCTGCAAGGAATGCAGCAGATGATCATTGGATGTTGCCGAGCGATGCCATAGATCCTGTAGCGCTTGTTTGAAGCGATACACGGTTTCCAAACGCTGGTTCGCGCTCAGCATGGAATCGAGCTGACGGCGAGCGTGCTCGTCGATTCGCGATTCATCGCGCATCAATAAACGCCGTGCGCGCCAACGAAGCCGCTGACTGCTATCACTGCGCATCTCGTCCCGATACACTCTGCCGAGCACATCGCGCCCATAATGCGCCATGATCTGGAAACGATTGGTGATGATCGCTACTAGCGTATCCATATCAACGACGGACTTGCTGGGATCACGAACTGGGCGAGCCGCCACTTTGCGCACCTTCGCCAATCCCACCGCCTGCATCAAACGAATATAGAGCCAGCCAATATCAAACTCCCACCACTTCGAGGACAACTTGGCTGAGCTCGCGAAAGTATGGTGATTGTTATGCAGCTCTTCGCCGCCGATCAGGATGCCCCAAGGCACGATGTTGGTGGACGCATCAGGGACCTCATAGTTGCGATAACCCCACCAATGACCGACGCCATTGATCACGCCTGCAGCAAAGAACGGTATCCACAGCATTTGGATTCCCCACACTGCAATGCCCGCAAGCCCGAAAAGCACGAGATCGATGAAGAGTAGTAGCATGATGCCAAGACGCGTATACACATAGACATGGCGCTCGATCCAATCTTCGGGAGCGCCATGTCCATACTTGCTGAGTGTTTCCTGATTTTCCGCTTCATCACGATAGAGCTCAGCACCTTCCAGCAATACCTTGCGAATGCCGAGCACCTGAGGGCTGTGAGGATCTCCAGCGGCATCCACCCGCGCGTGATGTTTGCGATGCACCGCCACCCAAGCTTTGGTGCTCATACCAGTGGTAAGCCACAACCAGAAGCGAAAGAAATGACTGACGATCGGATGCAGCTCAAGTGCCCGATGCGCCTGATGTCGGTGCAGATAAATAGTGACCGCAGCAATGGTCACGTGAGTGAGCACTAGCACGGCAAGCAGCGCCTGCCACAGGGAAAAATCGAGCACGCCATTTAACATCGCAAACCTGCTCCTTAAGTAGCCGCGAGATCTGGAAGCGCCGCTCGAAAACTCGAGCCGAGCGCTGAAAAATATAGCGACTTAACCTAGAGCTGGCCAGCGCTCGACCGAACAAGCGCAGATGCCGACCGAGAGACCGGCTCTTGCTGGCGCGATCCCTATCCTAGCGCATCGCGAACAGCTCTTGATGGAAGCGTTCGTGCACTGGGAAATCCTGCGCCGCGAGATCCTGTTTTAAAGCCTCACCAAACCCCGCAGGCCCACAAAACCAAATGCTCGCCTCGCGCCATTCAGACACTAGAGAGCGAATGCGGTCACCCGTCAGACGACCATCACGCGCATCGATCAGCACATGCAAGCGCACATTGGCGGATTGCGCATCGACAGCGATCTTGGCAAGCGCTTCCTCGTCGACATCAGCGGTGGTGTGAAAAAGATCGACTTGCTGGCCGTTCGGCCAGTCGCGATTATCCTGGCGCTCAGCCATATACTGCATGCGCGCAATGAAGGGCGTAATGCCGATGCCGCCACCGATCCAGATCTGATGCGGACGATCATCGTCGAAAGTGAAGCGACCGTAAGGGCCCTCAATGGTTACGTCCTGACCGACATGCAACTTAGCGCGCAAGCGATTGGTATGATCACCGAGCTCCTTTACCACAAAGCGGATCTTGGGATTATCCGCCTGCCAATGAGACGCGATGGTGTAGGGATGCGAACCTTCTGAAGCATCGGACATTGCGAAGGCGAACTGACCTGGCTTATGTCCTGGCCAGCCTTGCACTTTTATCTCGGTTTCAAGC
>JAITWN010000005.1 GCA_031285245.1 Chromatiales bacterium
CCGCACCGTCCTCGTCACCAACGCGCACGCCTCTAGCCTCGCACTCAAACTCCAGCATACCGACATCGGCGCACATCTCGATGCCGTGATCAGCGCACACAGTCTCGGCCTGCCCAAAGAAGATACCGCTTTCTGGGCGCGCCTACAGCAGATCGAACCCTATCAGCCGGAGGAAACGCTGTTCATCGACGACAACACTGCCGTGCTCGATTCCGCGCGCCGCGCTGGCCTGCGACATCTGCTCTTCGTTGCGCAGCCCGATTCACGGCAGGCAAGTCGCACCACGGCTGACTTCCCCGCATTAAGACGTTTCAGCGATCTTCTACCTGCGCCGCGCAGGCAGCGAAACTAAGCTTCGTCATTGCGAGAGGCTTTAGCTCTGTATCGATCCAGGCAGGGCAAGCCAGACAGCGCGTGGACTCCTTCGACTTCGCCTCGCAATGACGGATTTACTTACCCCAGCTCTTGAAACGCTTTTTGCAGTACTTCAGCAGCGATTCGTAACCGTCGAAATAAAGCTCGAAGCCATCTTCGGCGGGCGCATCGTACTCGCAATAATCATTAGTGTGATCACGGCAGACTTTGGGACGCCGATCGTAAATCCCGCACATGCCGTTCGGACGCAGATGCAGGCAAGGGTTACCTACCAGCAAATACCAGCCGTCCTCGTCTTTGTAAGCTTCGACATCGCGATGAGAAACCTGCCAGAGCAAATGTTCGAAATCATATTTCGAACGCGGCGTCGGAATCTGCTGCGTCACGTACGTACAGCATTTGGAGTTGGTGCAAAAACCACATTTGGTTTCCGGAGTAATTTCCGGCACGATCGGAATGACTCTAGCCAATGTACGATGCTCTAAAACCCGAGATTGAGACGCAGACTGTAACTATCGATATGCGCGAAGTCAGCTTGCGCGGTCACGCTCATGAAAGGCAGCAATCCGACGCGCACGCCGAGATAGCTGCGAAACTGCGAAGCATTGCGCGTACTGTAATCAACAGCCGCGCTCTGCTCGCGCCCTTCATACCAGATCTGTCCAATGCCAGCATACGGCGTCAGCATGGCAAAGCCTTTGCTGATACCAAGATCGACGCCGTAGCTCGACAACCTCAGATCATCCACACCACTTAGCCGGCTGTAATTGCCACTCACCGACACCGCCGGAGTCATCGCCGAGCCATCGAGCAAGGCCTTGCTCACGCCAACGCCCAGCACGGAAATATTACTGCTCGGCACGCGACTATAAGAAGCACCAACATCAACACCGAACGGCAAACCTTTGCGCGCGATCAAGCGTGGCACCGGCAGACGCGAAGGCGCATTGTCTCCCCGCACCACGGAATTCCACAGCTCGCGATCGATTTTATAAGACGTCACCACCACACCGACATCAAAGCCCGTCGTGCCGAGTGGCTCAGAGGGTGCTACCGGCTCATAAGGAATCACCGATCCCAATTGATCGACCAACGCATTGAAAGTTGCCTGATCAGGAATGATACCGATGTCGATGTGGGTACCGGACGCGTACGCCTGAGTCGCAGCAGCAGTCATCAGTGTTGCCGCGGTAACGAACCTGAGTTTGCGCATGCCTGCCTCCTTGGCAATCGATGGAATGTCCGCGCTGAAAAACTTTCGCGGCCATAGTCCTGTGTTACAGCGCCTGTGTTACAGCGATTGGGGACTCGATCCTGCACATGATATCTGGCCGCTGCGCGCTGTCTCTGCTAGGCTTGCCCGCGCCATCAGCGCTCGCCAATATTGGCCAAGCATTATGCCACAGCTTCACTTCATTGCAGGACATCAAGTGTCACAAGCCCAAGAGGCAAGCTGGTTACAGATCCGACTCGAAGCCGCAGCAGGTGAAGGCGAAATCATTGCTGAAGCACTGGCGCATGCCGGCGCGCTATCGGTGACACTCGAAGATGCCGCTGACAATCCCGTACTGGAACCCTTACCCGGCGAAGCGCCGCTGTGGCCACACACTGCGGTCATTGGCCTCTTTGAAGCCGATACTGACATGCAGCCGGTGTTAGCTTCAGTAGGCAAAGCACTCGCGCGCGCAACGCCGCCACGCGCGCACATCACCACGCTGCGCAGTGAGGACTGGGAGTCAGTCTGGAAAAATGATTTCGGCGCGCGGCGTTTCGGCAATCGCTTATGGGTTTGCCCGCATGGTGAAAACGCCCCAGTGCCAGATGCCGTCATCGTGCACCTCGACCCTGGCCTTGCCTTCGGCACCGGCAATCATCCCAGCACCGCGCTCTGCCTGGAATGGCTCGACGGTCATTGCCAGCATGGTGATCGAATCATCGACTACGGCTGCGGATCAGGCATTCTCGCCATCGCTGCTTTGCGCCTCGGCGCGGCGCGCGCGTGGGCGGTAGATATCGACGCACAAGCCGTGCTCGCAACGATGAACAATGCACGCGATAACGATGTTGCGGGTTGCACTTGGGCCGGCACACCACAGCATCTCACCACTGCGCTTGCGGGTGAAAACGCCACTTGTCTGCTCGCCAACATTCTTGCCAGACCACTGATCGATCTCGCACCGCGCTTCGCTGAATTACTGCCAACGGGCGCGCGCATCGCTGTCGCCGGCATATTGCAGGAGCAGATCGACGAGGTCAGCGCCGCGCTCGCACCCTGGTTTGAACTCACCGAACCCCGGATCCAGGAAAACTGGGCACTGCTGCATGGCCAGCGCCGCTGACATCTGCCCGCACTGCGGACAGGTCGCGGACGCCAAACAGCACGACGTTGGCGATGGACTACTCGCCTGCGCGCGGTGCGGCGCGCTCTTTCAGAGCGGCACCTTTCAGCGCAGCCACCGCGACACCATCAACGCGAAAACATCGCGCAAAGATCGCAAACCTAGCGCAGCAACATCACAACGCAGGAGCGATCCGCATGTCGCCGCCACGCAGCTTGCATCTCACCGCGGAACACTGGCATGGACGTTCGGCATTCTCCTGCTCCTCTTTGCGCTCGCCGGTCAGTTCACCTATTTCATGCGCGATGATCTCGCGCGCCATACGCCGCTGCGCCCGGTGTTGACGCTGATGTGTCAGTACGCAGGGTGCGAAATCCCCCTGCTGCATGCGCCCGAATACATCCGCATGAAGGCACGCGAAATCCGCCGCCACCCGGATGCGCCAGAGGCACTGCGCATCAGCATCACCTTTTCCAATGAAGCGGCATTCACTCAGGCATATCC
>JAITWN010000046.1 GCA_031285245.1 Chromatiales bacterium
GTGTGGCACTCAGCTTGATGTCTGGCAGCGCAGTTTGGCTGAACCAGCGCCAAGTGATAAGACGGTGCAAGTGTGGCCGGATACAGAGCATCCGGCTGGATTTGATCCGCATGGTGCAAGCTGTGCTACACCAGTGCTGCAGACTTTGCATCATCTCGCCAGCAATCCTTGTGCTCGCGCCCTCGCGTGGTTGCGCGCTCATCGCGAAGATTTGGAATCGGCAGCCGGATGTCCTTTGGCAATGACGGGCGTTGCCGCTGCCGCGTTCCGCGATCTTGAATTCAGCAATGATCAGAGTGAAATGCTATTCCTCCTGCTGCGCTTGCCTGGCGCAGCGGCGCATGCGCTTGAACAAAGAGAATCTGGCTATCGTCACTTCCCTTTCTTTGGAGCAGCGGTGCGGATCGAAAATGATCCTGGCCCCTATCAGGCCAATGGTGAGGTCAACCACCAGCTCAATGAATCAGTCGCTTGATGAGTACGCGCGATCTTACCGAGTTTGAAGACAACTGGCCTACTGTCATGGGTGGGGTTTTCGCTGGTGAGCGCGTGGTGTTTCGCGGCGCCGATCTTTTTCATAATCTCTGCGATATGCGCTGGATGGAGTTATACCTCTATGGCATCACCGGCCGCCGCTTTGATGAGAAACAAGTGCTGTTTTTCGAAAGCATGTGGCCTATTGCAACGAGTTATCCTGATCCGCGCATCTGGAATAATCGCATTGCATCGCTTGCTGGCACGACTCGCAGTACTGCTACGCTTGGCATCAGTGCGGCCACGGCGGTTTCTGAAGCCAAGTTATTCGGTCGCCAAATTGACATCCGCGCGATAGATTTTCTTCTCCGCGCGCGCAAGGCGGTGGCAGATGGTGTGAGCAGTCTTGAGGAGGTGATCCTCGATGAAATGCAGAAGAAGCGCGGCATCGCCGGCTTTCGCCGCCCGCTGATCAATGCCGATGAACGCATTGCTCCCTTCCTCGCCATCGCCAGAAAGTTCGGCTATGAACATCGCCCGCACTTGCAATTCGCCTTTGAGGTCGAACGTTGGTTGCTGGAAAAGCGCTATCGTCTGAAGATGAACGCGGCCGCGTTCGGGGCGGCGCTGGCAGCAGATCAGGGGCTTAGCGCGCGCGAATATTATCTATTTCAAACCCCTTCATTCATCGCAGGCATGCTGCCCTGCTATATCGAAGCCAGTGAACGCCCCGAGGGTTCTTTTCTGCCGCTGCGATGTACTCGCATCGAGTACACCGGTAGCGCGCCCAGAAAATGGGAGAAGTGATCACCACGCCGCATTCTTTACTGTTTCGCTAAAGTACTGATTTGCGTAGTCGCTAAAGCTTGTATCCGATTATACAGCCCGCTGGGCAAACCATGAGATACAAAGTCAGCAAGTTCCTGGCAGCGCTTCCCTTCGTATTGACTTCCCACGCGTACGCGCAGCCCAGCGAAGAGGAAGAGTTGATGCGCGCCTTTGGAGGCGAGCATTTCATCAGCATCGCTACCGGTTCGAGTCAGCCTATTTCGCAGGCCCCTGCGGTTGCCTCCGTCATTACCGCGGAAGACATCAGAAAGATTGGTGCGCGCGATCTCGATGAGGTGCTGGAGACGGTACCCGGGATGCACGTATCGGTGGCGCCGCGTGCTTATCTGTCGCTCTATACCATCCGCGGCATTTATTCTGAAAATAATCCGCAAGTGCTCGTCCTGATCAATGGTATTCCCATCACCAATCTCTATGTTGGCAACCGGGGTGAACTCTGGGGCGGCATGCAGGTGAATGATATCGAGCGTATCGAGATCGTCCGTGGACCCGGCTCGGCAATTTATGGTGCGGATGCGTTCTCGGGCACTATCAATATCATCACCAAGCAAGCCAAGGACATTGATGGTACCGAAGTGGGTGTCAGAGCGGGATCCTACAATACACGCGAAGGTTGGCTATTACATGGCACGCGCTGGCATGGCTTGGACATCGCGTTGTCTTTCCAAGCCCTCAATACTGATGGTCAGGATGGCATCATCGCCGCCGATGCGCAGACTTACTACGATGCTGTTTTTGGCACATCCGCCTCGCGCGCTCCGGGAGAGGTCAATCTTGAGCAAGATGCTATCGAAGCTCGCGTCGATATTTCAAAGGATGAGTGGCGCTTGCGCCTGGGCTATCAAGGAAGAAGTGGTAACGCAGGTGCAGGCACGGCTTATGTTCTAGATCCCGATGGTACGGGCAAGAGCCGCAGAATCAGCGTCGATCTCAGCCATAACACCGCCATCAGTCAGTATTGGGATTTGTCGACGGTACTCAGCTATTTCGATACCAGCTCTCAAACTGATCTCACGCTCTACCCTGCCGGTGCTTTCGCTGGCACATTCCCTGATGGAATGATCGCTCGCCCTGATGTCTATGAGCGTCATACGCGGCTCGATTTTTCCGCGTTTTATCGCGGATTTGAAAATCATAGCGTGCGTATCGGCGCGGGTGCAGAGCATGGTGATATGTACCGCACTAGAGAAAGCAAAAACTATGCTAGCGATGACTCTTTCTCACTACCCATTCCCTTGCCCAGTATCATCGACGTCAGCAATGATCCCAGCCTGGTTTTTATGATGCCGCACGTGCGTAATGTGCAGTATGTGTCTTTGCAGGACGAATGGGATTTTGCACCGCTGTGGCGACTGACCAGCGGTGTGCGCTACGACCACTATTCTGATTTCGGCGATACATTCAATCCGCGCATCGCGCTGGTTTGGCAAACAAAGCCCGATTTCACCACCAAGCTGCTCTATGGGCGGGCTTTTCGCGCGCCGGCATTCAATGAGCTCTATAACATCAATAACCCGGTGGCGCTTGGCAATCCGAAGTTGAAGCCGGAAACCATCAATAGCTATGAACTGGCTTTCAATTTTCAAAACTCTCGAGAGCTGCAAACCAGCTTTAATCTGTTTTATTACGAGATGAGCAATGTGATTCGTTTCGTCGCCCCTTCTTACATTGCCCAGAATACAGGGCAGATCGATGGATATGGTTTTGAGTTAGAGGCGCACTACGATCTGTCACGCAATCTGCAACTGCTGGGTAATTACGCCTACCAGCATTCTATTGATCGGGATAGCGATAGCGAGGTGGCGAACGCGCCGAAGCAACAGGTTTATCTGCGCGGTACCTGGAATGTGGTGGCTGATCTCTATTTCAGCACGCAGGCGAAGTGGATCATCGATCGTGTGCGGGATTCCGAAGATTCAAGATCACCTGTGAGCGATTATGTGGTCACCGATATGACGCTGCGCTACAGACCAGCCGCCCGCCCATGGGAGCTGGCAGTTTCTGCGCGCAATATCTTCAACGAGGATGCCCGCGAACCGGCACCCCGCCTGATCCCAAATGGGCCGGCAATGATTCCTGAAGATCTTCCTCTGCCAGGACGTAACTTCTTTGTCGAGGCGAGATATAAATTTTAGGCAACGATGAAATCGCCGTGCTATACCCCCCCCAACCGCCTTCTCCCCTTCGCAGCGATGCTTGCACATATCGCTTCGAAGAGCGTGTTGTAGTTAGCCGCTGCTGCGGCCGATATCCTGAAACTCTGTAAAGGGAGACCCGCTTTTGTTTTTGCCAGCGAGCGGTTTTTTCTACTGGATACAAGGACCGATCCGTCGGTATGGCACGATACTGTTTTTGTGTTTGTGCGCCGTCGTGAGCCCGGATGCGACAGCTGGAGAAGGTGCTGCAGTAGGCGTGCTTTACCCGGAGATCCGCGAGCCATTTCGTAGCGTTTTTCTCAGCATTGCCCGTGGCGTGAGCGATGAGCTTGGTCACGATACGCTGCTGCGCCCGCTCTCCGGCACTGAAAAACCTCAAGACATTCTGAATTGGATCTCCGAGAACAAGCTGGAGGCAGTAGTGGCACTCGGTAGTGGTGGCCCGGTGCTGAGCGATAATCTCAACGACTCGCCGGTGCCGATCATGGTCGGCGCGGTTCATATGTCGCAGGAACTGCAAGCCAAGCGCTACCATGGCATCACGCTCAGCCCCGATCCACAGCTTCTGCTCGAAAAGCTTACTACGCTCGTGCCGAGCGTAAAGCGCGTTACTGTCGTCTATGGCCGTGGACGTGATGACTGGATGCTCGAGCGGGCGCAGCGCGCGGCAGGACCTCTAGGGCTTGAGATCAATGCGGTAGGCGTTGACCGGATACAGGATGCCGCCAGTGCGTATCGAGACCATCTTGCCGTTCAGGAAAGCGTCACCGAAGCCTTATGGCTGCTGCAGGACAGCACAGTATTTGAAGAACAGGCGATATTGCCCTTGATCCTCAAGCAGGCATGGAATCGCAAGCTGATCGTATTCTCAAGCAATCCTTCCCATGTACAGCGCGGCGTGCTGTTTGCACTCTATCCAGACAATTACCGTATGGGGCGCAGTCTCGGCATCATGGCTCGTAGTATCCACCCCGGGAGGGATGAGCATGGCATGAAGCTGCTGGACGATTTGTCGTTGGCGTTCAATGTGCGTACGGCAGACCATCTCGGGCTGCGGGTTCCGAGGGAAATTCTCCGTGATATCGATTTACTTTTCCCGCTGAGATAAGGATTGGATCTTGAGAATAGGCAAACTGCGCTGGCAGAATCTCGGCTTTCGCCAACAGCTCATTTTCTCGTTTTGCATCGGGGTGGTGATCGCCGGCATGATTTCTGCCGCGGCCATTTCCACGCTTTCCAAAGCTGCCATGAATGATCGCTTCATGCTCGATGGTGAGAAAGTGGTGCAGTCTCTGGCGGTACAGAGCACTCTTTCTCTGCTTTATGAGAGCGCTGACAACGTCAACGATTACGCGGAAACCTTGCTGAGCTCGCCTGATATCATTGGTGTCGCGGTGATTGATCTCGCCGGCATGCCGCTGCTATCTATCGGCACGGCGAGCGACAAGCAGATTGATGTGAGCTCGCTGTCACGGCAACAGATCACGAAGATCGAATCAAGATCAGACTGGCAGTTCATCGCGCCGGTATATACCAATCCGCTGCTTGAGAACTCTACCGATTCGCCGTTCACGCTGAATCCTGTGTTCCCTGAGCTGATCGGCTATGTGCAGGTGATCAAGGATAAGAAAATCCTGCACAAAGTTACCAACGACATCCTGAAAAGTAATTTTTTAATCAACATTCTGCTCTGCGCCAGTTTGCTTGGCTTGATGATGTTCATCACCGGCAGGGTGTCTCGTCCGATCAATTTGCTTGCTCAAACGATGCGCCAAGGAATCTCTGGCAGATCCCACGTTCGCGTCATGGTTTCAGGTCCGCGCGATATTGCTGAGATGCAGAATGTATTCAATCAGATGATGGAAGTGCTGGAAGCGTGCGAGCTCGAGCTGAAAAAGACGCGCGATGCCGCGCTTGAGTCCGCTCGCATCAAGGGCGAGTTCGCATTCATCGTCACCCATGAGCTGCGCACTCCGCTCAATGGTGTGCTCGGTATGCTGGAGATTTTGCAGAATATGGAGCTTACCGAAAAGCAGAAGAACTACGTCGGTATTGCCAAAGAATCAGGAGAATCCCTACTAGAGCTGGTCAACGATATCCTGGATTTCTCGCGCTATGAGGCAGGGAAAATGGATGCTTCTGCGCAAGACTTCGATCTGCGCTGCATGCTCGACAATATCATTGGTCTTGCCGGTGGCAAGATTAACAGCGAGAACGTCGATATCGGATTTTTCCTGAGCGCGGATGTGCCCCGCGCGCTGAATGCTGATGCTAGCCGATTGAAACAGGTGCTCTTGAATCTGGTGGGTAACGCGGCCAAGTTCACCAAACAGGGCGAAATTTCAATCTCTGCCGAGCGTACGCAGCACATCGTCGGGGACGGTTTTTTCCTGCGCTTTGAAGTCAGCGATACCGGTATCGGCATTCCCGAGCAGGTGCATGCCCAGATTTTTGAGCCTTTCCAGCAGGCGGATGCTTCAACGACGCGCAGTTATGGCGGATCTGGCCTTGGGCTTGCGATCTGTAAGCAGATCGTTGAGGCGCACGGCGGTGAAATCGGCTTGCGCAGCACGCTTGGTGAGGGCAGTACCTTCTGGTTCACTTTTCCGGTTAGTTCGGCCGCGCAGGCGGTTTCGCCCATCGTCGTTGCTGATCATGCCTTGCAGGGCCAGCGCGTGTTGATGGCTGAACCAAGCGCGGTAATCCGAAAGCATGTCACTCAGATCTGCGAAGACTGGGGCGTGCAAGTGAAGACCGCTGTGACCTTGCAACAGATGCTCGATATGCTGGCAAGCGCAGACCATCCTTTCGATTTGGTGTTGGTTGCGGCCGGTATGAAAGGGCCGCAGGGGAAAACTCTCGAAAGCCTGCTTGCCATTGAACCTTTGTTGTTCCATACCCCACTCATTATTCTTGGGCAGATGGCTGCTGCCGAGGAACATCATGCGAAGATACGTGCTGTAGTTGATAAACCCATCCGAGTGGCACTGCTGCATAAAGCGCTGACCGACAGTCTCGGTGCTGAGGCTGCGCCAGTAGCTCAGGCTAGCGCAGTTCAAGGAGCTACTGACGAAACCAAAGGCCGAATTTCCAATGTACTGGTAGTGGAGGATAACCGTGCCAATCAGATCGTGGTCTCCAGCATGCTTGAGCGCCTTGGTCTGTGCGCGACCATTGCTTCTAACGGCATAGAGGCCTTGGCGCTGATCGAGAAGCACCGCTTCGATGTCATACTGATGGATTGCAATATGCCAGAAATGGACGGTATCGAGACCACACATCGTATCCGTAATCTCCCCAGCGACGCTGCCCATACTCCGATTATCGCTATGACGGCCAATGCCGCGGAAATCTATATGGAACGTTGTCTGGCGGCTGGTATGAACGATTGCATCTCCAAGCCGACCAAGCTTTCCGTTTTGCAGGACAAGCTACTGAGTGGAACTTTGCCGAGCATTCAAGCGGTGCCAAACTCCGATGAAGAGCCTGCGCTCGATGAAGAGGTGCTGGAAGAACTGAAAACTGCGATTGGTGACGCGCTGCCTCGCTTGCTGACGGTATTTGCTGAGGATCTATCGGTTTATCTGGAGAAAATGCGCCAAGCGCTCAATGAAGGCATGGCAAGCCAGATTCATAGCATCGCCCATACCATCAAGGGCAGCGCGGGCAATATTGGCGCAAAGCGGGTAGCGGAAGTTTGCAAGCGTATCGAGACGGCGGTTCACGGTGCTGACCTTGGTGCCGTGCGTGCGCTTTATACGCTGGTGGTGAGCGAATCTGAGCGCTTGATCGCGCTCATCAAGCAGCGCATTGAGGTGATGACGCAGGAAGAGTCGCATGATGAGCTTGCTAAAAGCGCCTCTGTGCAGAAAGAGCAGGCAGTAGCGTCGAGCATTCTCATCGTCGATGACGATCGCTCAACCCGTATGAGCATGCGCGACATTTTGAAACAGGAAGGCTATCAGATTATCGAGGCAGAGGACGGCAAGAACGCGCTCGAGCTTTGCGGCGCTCACCCGCCGGACCTGATCCTGATGGATGCCAATATGCCGGTGATGGATGGTTTCACCACCTGCCGCCTTATCAAGCATCAAAAAGCATTGGCTCATATCCCAGTGTTGATCGTCACCGGCCTGGAAGATGAAAGTTCAATCGAGCGCGCCTTTGCGGCTGGCGCCACGGACTATGTTTCCAAACCGGTGAATTATTCGGTACTGCGCCGGCGTATTACGCACCTCATGAGCGCGAGCCGAGCTGAGATGAGGATGAAGCAGCTCGCTTATAACGATTCGCTCACCGGGCTGCCCAATCGCATGCAGTTCACCAATCACATCAATCACCTGCTCGCTGAAGAGAATCCGCTTGCCGTGATGTTCATTGATGTCGATCGCTTCAAGCTCATCAATGATACCTTGGGTCATGATACAGGAGACATGCTGCTCAAGATCGTAGCCGAACGGCTCTTAGGTTGTGTGCGAGAAGATGATCTCGTGGCACGTCTCGGTGGTGATGAATTCACTATAGTCACCAAAAACGTCGAATCACGAGAAGTCATCGCGGGCATTGCACGTAAGA
>JAITWN010000152.1 GCA_031285245.1 Chromatiales bacterium
CTGGCCAGATGCGATATTCCAGTAGCACATCATCAACATAAGCAAACTGGAATTCAGTGGAAATTCGAAGCCACAGATCGTAGTCGATCGACATGGCGAGCGATGCATCAAATGCGCCGCAACGATCTAGAGCATGCTTTGATACCACCGCGCTACCAAAACTCACGAAGTTTTCGTGCAGCAATGCTTCAGTGACTTTACCTTCAGGACACAGAATATTGCGCCGACCGGTTTCGCGGCCGTTTTCATCGATGAATACCGCATTCGAATAGACCACCCCCACTGATGGATTACTGAATAGCGGAATCTGACGCGCGAGTTTATCCAGCTTCCAGCGATCATCGGCATCGAGAAAGGCGATGTAATCGCCTTTCGCTTCAGCGATACCGCGATTCTTCGCGATCTGTTGGCCCTGATTCTCCTGGCGAACGTAACGAAACCTGGCATCGGCTTGCCAGCTTTTGACGATGTCAGCAGTGTTATCGGTAGAGCCATCATCCACGACGATGATCTCAATCGGGCTGTAGCTCTGATTGAACACGGAAGCAACCGCCTCGGGGAGATAACGCCCCATGTTATAGGTTGCGATAACAACACTAACTAAAGGAAGTGGACGATCCATAGCGCGTTCTATACCAGGCATTTCGCAAATCGATATTTTCCAGATGTTTCCCTAGGAATCTGCTCCAGGAAATTGACATCTACTCGCAAATCTTCACCAAACACTTCTTTGAGCTCACCGATGAGCTGCTGGGTGGAGCGGTCGGTATAACCCGGGCCACGCACCAGGTTCAGCTCAATATGATCAAGAGCGGTCTGCACTAACTGCATCTGCGCGAGCCCAGGAATTGCGGTCAGTGTGCGCTCGACCAGCGATACGCCTGAAACTCGCGAACCATCGCGACGTTTCAGAAAGTCCGCCATACGGCCCACGACTTCTTCCAGCATGGGCATCCCGCGTCCACATGGACAAGAGCGATCAGAATAGACTCCCGTATCACCGACACGATAGCGGATGAGTGGCATGACGCGATTGTATAAATCAGTCACCACGATTTCGGCCATTTCACCAGGGCGTGCCGGCTGCTGCTGTTCATTGAGAAATTCTATATACAGATGCTCGACATTCAGGTGCATGCCCTGATGCTGTTCGCATTCGCAAGCAATCAAGGCGACCTCTTCGCAACCATAACGATTGGTCACCGGACAGCCAAACACTTCCTCGATCACCTCACGCTCGTTACGCAGTAGCATCATCGAGGTGGCGATGATGCCAACTGGCCGCATGCCGTGATCACCTCGCCCACGCAGGTAGTCAGCCAGAATGAAAAGCGAATGTGCGTGACCAAACAGAACATCGATATCGCGCTTGCGCCATTCGGCGACGAATGCGTCCATGCTCTGCGGCGTGATATTCATGGTATCGAGATAAAGATCCAGGCAATAGAGCCAGCGATCCTTGAAGCGTGCAAATGCGCTTTCTGGCTGCGGCGGATTGCCCCAGACTGCACCCTTCTGCATGCCAAGTCGCCACCCCGACCATTCGTCAGCGCGCATCGCATCTGCGCCGCGTCGCTGCTGCCACGGTTCATCTGAATAGACGGCCAATGAATGGCCGGTCGAACCTCCAGTTTTGGCTTCGATCAAAGACTCTTTGCGCACTCCATCTACAATCAAAGCATCGATCTGATTACGCACCACAGATTTATCTAGTAGTGGCAATCGAGAAAACTGCTCCAAGGTGAAACTTCGGCAATCGAAAGCTTCACGGGCGAACAGATCACGATAATATTTGCTATGCGTTCCAGCATAGGCAATAGCGTCGGCAAGACGCGAGCGCTGCTCTTTCAGCAGCTCATGACGAGTACGCCACTGGCTCTGGCGCAATTGGGAAAGTATGGCCAGCCGATTGCTTCCGCCTTTGATATCCGACAGCGGATTGAGCACGTTCGCAGAGATGAAGCGCTGCAGAGCCTTGCCGAAAGGCACGCGCGATGACTCGGAAGCCGTACGACTAGGCACTGATGAAGACATATTCATGATTTGCCAATTTTGCCGCGGTACTCGCGCAGCGAAGAATACAGTGATTGCGACTCAGCCAGCGGCATCTTCTTTCCTTCCAGCAGCGACGCATAAAAATCCATGTGAGCATTTACCATTGCATCGAGTGTCATTCCAGCCATAGCACTAGCCGCTGCCTCTCCCATGGTGCTTCTCAGCGTGTCATCCTGCAGCAAACGCACCAACTGATCAGCCAGCTCCGCTTCATCACCGACGGGATAGAGATATCCGTTCACGCCGTCCGTCACCAGCTCAGGATTTCCTCCCACGTTGCTGCAGACGGCTGGCTTGCCTTCTCTGAGACACTCCATCAGCGCATTAGATAATCCTTCGGATGCGGAACAGAGTGCAGCAACAGTAAAACGGCGAATCACGCCAACCGGCTGTTCCACACGTCCAAGGAAATGAGTTTGCCCGGACACTCCTTCAGCTGCGGCAAGTTGCCGTAGCTCACTTTCGAGTTCGCCCTGTCCGACCAATACGAGATGAGCCTCAGGCACTGCTTCGACAACGCGACGAAACGCGCGAATTAAATCCGCATGCCGTTTGACATGATGCAGATTCGCCACGATACCAATCACGGGTGCATTCGCAGGAATGACATCATCGAGGCTAGCAACATTGCCCGCGCTCGATCCTGCATCCAGCCCGTTGTAAATCACTGCTATCCGCGCTGACGAGACTCCTTCCTTGATAGCAACCTGTTCTCGTACCGCCTTGCTGTTAGCAATCACGGCATCGACCAGCGGTGCGAACAAGCGCAGCACCCGCAAATTGGCGCGCGTGTACCAGATGCCCATATCTCTGCGACCCGCCACAAAACGCGCCCCCGCAAGCTTGGCCGCGAGAGGTCCGATCATGGAGGCATCCTGAAAATAGGCATGCACGATACGTGCATCGATATGTTTGAGCAGAGTCACCAGACGGAAAAATCCCAACATACCTTTGATGCTGGCGAGACTGCCTAGCTCCAACACATGCACTGGGCATGGCCAGGCCTGGGTATTACGCGAATAATCGGCGTGTCGCAGTATCACGAGATGCGGCTCGAAGCGCTCGCGATCGAGATGCTGCAAGAGATACCACAATTGACGTTCCGTACCCGCCCAAGGGCCAGTATAGGAATCGATAATGAATGCAATGCGCTGAACCATGGTGTTCGGGCCGACAACACCCACTCCCTGAGTGCCTGTCTCGTATATTGAGCGAACTCAACCAGTCCGCGGTTTCCATACCGTTTGTTTCTTACCCAGCATGAACTTTCCAAACGCTTGCGCCGAAGCAAGATTGAGCAACATGAAATAGTAGGGTATATAACCGATCCGGCTACGAATGCCACGGCGACTTCTGCCGTGCCCCCACCAGGCGAGCGTATAAAAAGCCACTTGTACCGCTAATGCTAGCTGATAGATCACACCTTCATTCACCAGCACTACATTGGTAACGGCCGCTGCGATGAGAAACAGGAATACTGCATAGCGCAGCAGCTTGTGTGATGCGAGCTGTATAGAAAAAAAGCCGTAACGAAATATATTGAAAAGATGGCGCATATCCCACAGTGCCCATAGGGCGCGCAGTGAAACGCGCACGCGCATCCGGTACTCATCCGCTCCGCTGCTCAGCGCCGGCTCTCTCAGCAAAGCGCCGGCTTCGTAAACGACACGATAGCCTTGAGTAACGACATGCAAGGGCTGGACGAAATCGGGCAACTGATCGGCGCGCATCGGTGTATACAAGTGCTTTCTGATGACATCAATCCCGCCATCCACACCGACCACGGAACCCACTTTGGATTCGAGATCCCGCAGCACATTCTCGTAGCGCATGTACGCCGAGCAACCATCGCCGGTGGCGTTATCGCCGTCAGTGGCATAAACCATCTTACCAGTGACATAACCGATCGCAGGATCCGCGAAGCGGCGAACCAATTGGCGTACCGCATCCTGCGCATACATGGAATTCGCATCGGAGAACACCACGATTTCCCCCTTCAGCGTAGGCATTGCAAGATTCAACGCTGAAGTTTTTCCCGCGCGCGGCTCCTGGCGGATCAAGTGGACTCGGCTAGGATACGCTTTGCAAAGCTCAACTACTCGCTGATCAGTGGCATCGATCGATCCGTCGGACACAACGACTACATCGAGCTTTTCAGCGGGGTAATCCTGAGTGAGCTTGTTGCGCACCGTTGCTTCGATACAATCCTGCTCGTTGTGAGCAGCAATCAGCACCGTTACGAGAGGAAAATCTTCTCCGGTATATACCGGACGCGGAAACACTCGCGCCACCAGATACATCAAGGCGGGATAACCTACATAGACGTAGATCAGCAGCGCTACTGAGAGCCAGAAAATTACTTCGGTTGCCAACATGCAAACTCCTTCAGCCTGTCGCTGAAGGAATGCAATTGGCATTCCATTTGGAAACAGCAGGCTGAGCATCGATATCGTAAACATCGATGACGCGAGCCCACGAGAATTCAGCGAGCAAACGACGCAGACGAGGCTCTGTCCGGTGTAGATTGAGATAATGGCGAAAATGCGTTTTGCGACTCAATCCCGAAACCCGCGGCTGGCCCGGATCGATTTCCCAAGGGTGAAGATAAAACATCGCTGGCATTCCATCACCGCGATTGAGGCGGCGAATTCCAGCGGAAAATGCTCCATACGGCAACAACCGAAAATAGCCACCGCCACCAATCGGCAGACGCTGCTTGAATACATCGAGCGTGGACACTGGAATCTCCAGGAGATTGCACCCCTGAACTCTAAAAGCAGTTCTCGGTGCACCAGGGAAACCGTAATGATCGAGCTGGCCTGGATAGATACTCGAACTGTAACGATGGCCGGTCTCCGCCAGGATGTCCCACGCCCAGGTTTGTTCCGGGCCGATGGAAAAACTCGGGGCGCGATAACCGATTACTTCGGCGCCAGTGATATCTTCCAGCCGCTGCTTGGTAGCACTGACGCCACGCTTGAATTCCTCAGGCGTGAGGCTGCTGACGCGCTCATGCATGGGACCGTGGCTTGCGATCTCATGGCCTTGCGCAAAGATATCCCGCATCAGTACTGGGAAGCGTTCGGCCACCCATCCCAACACGAAGAATGTCGCGCTGACATTCGCCTCGGCGAACAAATCGAGCAATCTGCGGGTGCTGTTTTCCACCCGCGGCTGATATGAAGACCACTCATCCCGCGTAATGTGTTTATCAAACGCGGAAACCTGGAAGTAATCTTCCACGTCTATTGTCATGGCGTTTTGAATTCTGGTCGAAGCCGATTTCAGCACACTCATGCGTCAGCGCTCATCTGGCTTATGCAGGCCGGACATCATTGCAAAGGTTCGCGCAAAACCATTGCAAACCTGCCGCGCAGTATCCCAACCAGGGGCGGTAAACAAAGCCTGAAAATAATGGCGAAAAGCAGAGCCGAACATCCCACTATTGGCATGATGACGCGCCAGATTCGCCCAGCGGGATGCGCCAAGCTCATCGAGCAGTTTTCTGGCGCGACTATCGGATTCGGTCTCGCGCAACTGACTATAGCTGCGTAGTGAGTTACGCAACATACGCTCCATATCGCCGCTCATGTTACTGTCATGCCGCCTTCTCATCATACCTACGCGGTTGATCACTCCCGTCTTGGTATGACGGGTCACTCGGTAATAAAAATTGAAATCTTCCGAAGCCTTCAGAGATTCATCAAAAGCCGGCACGGCCCGAAGCATTTCTCTGCGTATCATGAAGGAACTGGCAATTCCAAAATTCTCTTTGATCAGATGATGACGAGCATCATCGATAACGACCTCTTTTCGCCCATTCAAAAATGCGGAAAACTTTGGACACGTAGAAAAATGAGTTTGATGGCACGGACCGTTGCCATCAAAGTTTACATAGTCCGAAAAGACCAACCCCACATCAAGATGGCCTTCCAGAAACTCTACCTGACTCGCGAGTCTGTCCGAAGTCATCAGATCATCGGCATCAAGGAATGCGATATACTGGCCCCGGCATTTAGCAAGTCCGTGATTCCTGGGTGCAGCGCAGCTTCCACTGTTAGCTTGATATAGGTAAGTCACCCGCGACACATAACGCTCGACAACCTCGCGCGTACCATCGGTCGAGCCATCATCAACAACGATGACTTCCAGATTCAGCCAATCCTGATTCAGGATGCTATCCAGCGCATCCCCGATATAATGCTGCGCGTTATAGGCTGGGATGATTACGGAAACTAATGGTGCATCCATATGCTATCAGTCACCATAACCGTAGTAGCCGTAGTACTGGTTGGGTTGGCGCCGCAGAATATCGCTGACTTTGTTCAGAATGAGGCCGATTGATTTTTCCCGCGGGATCAATTCAAGCGCATCCTTGACCACGCTCATAGGCGTCTCGCCGGCAGCAACAACCATTGCAACCTGACCAATCAGATTGATGAGCACTGGAGTTTGTGGTGTTGCCAGTAGCGGTGGGGAATCGATGATGACGATTCTGTTCTGATCACGCTTAGCCAAGGTATCAGCAAGCTCAACCATTTTTCTGCTGGCAAACATTTCTGTGATGTTTTGATGCGTACTTCCCGCTGGCAATACGAACAAATTGGGAATATCACAACCCCAGATCGCGCTGCTCAAACTCACATCGCCATTCAAGACATCAGCGAATCCCGGCACACCACCCAAATCAAAAACCCGCGTCGCGCTGCGTTTGACCAGATCGCCGTCGATCAATAGCACCATGTGATCTACTTCCTGGGCTAGCGATAGCGCCAGATTGACAGTGCTGAACGTCTTACCCTCGTTCGGCACTGAGCTGGTAACCAGAATGAGGTTGCCACGATCGACAAGCACTGAACTCTTGCCATAGGCATTGGCAAGCAGTGGACGTTTTATGCGGCGATATTCATCCGCAAAATCCGCACTCAATCCCCCTGGGACCAACATGCCTTGCGCTTTGAGGCGCATCAGTACTGGCTTGAATCGCTCCCGGAGTTGAACCGTCTGCGCCTGAGGCTTAATGGGATCTGGTGAGCGCAACTCTTCAATAGACGCTGGCCTGAGGTTGGAAACTCCTCCTAGCTGCGCTTTTTCCACCGCTTTTTCAATCGTGTTCATGGGCTGTATCTCTATCTACCCCAACCCGGCCACAGTTCGAAGCGCTGCGGAACCAGCATCCATATAGAACAAAACAGCACCATACAGCCCAAGCAGCAGTACGCTCATGATCATGAACAACATCGTCCTGAACGAGCGCTGTTTGACGGCAACTGGCGTCATGCTCAAGCTGACGGAGCCTAACACGGGCAGTTCCGTAACATCCTTGAGATCTTTCGGCGCATGAAATGTTGGACGCAGCAAAACCAGCAGCACGGCAAGACCAATCCCTACCGTAATAGCTCCGCCCAATACGCCAGACAGAAAAAGCGCTCGCTTCGGTCCCGCCGGGGTTATCGGCATACGTACCGGTTCAATGATGCGAAACACCGTATCCCGAGTCGTGGCATCTGCATGCTGCGCGATCCGGGTTGATTCCCGACGATTCACGAGCTCAAGGTAACGAGTACGGGTAACGTCATAGTCGCGATTGAGCCTGGAAAGCTGCGCTTCAATATCAGGCACCGTATTGAGTTCGCGTTGCAATTCAGCGGCTTTCTTTTCCTGCTGCGACAAACGACTCTTGAGCGATTCGAGTTCGACGCCGGCTTTGCTCAATTCGACACGCAACTCTTTATATACTGGATTGAACTGAGCTTGCCTCGCATCAGTGATATCAATAGGAGCAGGAGCGGCTTCTGTCTCCCCGGAAGCTATCGCTGTTCGCAATTCCTCGATACGCCTTTCCACTTCCTTGACGTTTGGATGCTGGCTCGTGAAACGATTCAACAAGTTAGCCCGCTCATCCTCAGCAGCACGTAGCCTAGATAGCAGGGAACCAGTGTCATTGTTGATCAGGGGGGTTTCCCCCTTTAATTGCTTCTCAAGCTCGTCATAACGGCGGCTGGCCAACTGGACTTCGGAGCGCGTACTCTCTATCGCTGTCATAGCATTCTGAAGGCGATTAAAGTAACCACCTCGCTCATCCGGCATCAGTCCCACATTGCCACGCTTGAAATCAGCGAGCCGCTGTTCAGCTGTCGTAAGACGTTTTTCGTAATCAGCGATTTGCTCGTCCAGGAACTGCTCTGCCACGGCAATATCCCGAATCCCGGAGCTCTTTGAACTCTCTACGAGTACTTTCGAAAGTTTGTCCACAACTTGATAAGCGCGCTCGGGAGACGGGTCCTGATACGAGATGCTGTAGATTCTGGCATTAGGATCAGTAACACGACTGCCAGTATCTTCAATCACAATTCCGTCCCGTAACTGCGCTATACGCCGCTCCAGTTCCGCCCGGGAATGGTTTTCTGGATCAAAGCCCGATTCCATGGCTACCGATTCAAGCTTCTCCCGACTTAACATCATGCGCGTCACCGCCACCAAAGCGTCGCCAGCATCGAGCTTGACCGCGATTCCCTGGAGAAGAGGATCAATAGCCGAGTACGCATTGATATTCATAACAATGCGTGCCTGATAGGTATTGGGGAGGGCATATACCACTACCCATCCAAGCACAGCAACAAACCACGCCGTAGCTAGTACCAACCAGCGGCGTCGCCACACACCTTCTAGGTAGCGTAGAATTAGGTCGATTTGCTCTTGCATAGTGATCTGGTCATCTATTTAGAAAAAAACTCGGCGAAATATAGCATTCGCTAGACGGTGCGTCAAAAATATGGCGACTCGCGTATAGATACCCAAATAAGCGCTGAAGCACATCGGCAGATATCTGCATTCCATAAGCAACCTACGGAATACACGGCAAGACAGCAAAGATGCAGTAACCCGGAAAATGAAAATCCGGTCCCCCTGGCGGAGAAGATCAGAGAAAAATAAAAAAACCCCGTGAACCTTTTCGTTCACGGGGTTTGGCAATAAAACCCTGGCAGTGACCTACTTTCACATGGGGAAACCCCACACTATCATCGGCGCTGAGCAGTTTCACTTCCGAGTTCGGGATGGGATCGGGTGGTTCCCACTCGCTATTGCCGCCAGGGAAAACGGTGTCGCTATACGGACTGTAAAGTTCAACGAAGAAATCAGAAAAAATCTCTAAGATTTCATCTCTCACTTTTCACTTCTATCCATAGGAGCGAAAAATTGGAAAGTTGTCTAAGGCAGGTATGTCACTTCGTCACCGGCCATATAACAAACCCTTTGGGTGTTATATGGTCAAGCCTCACGGGCAATTAGTACTGGTTAGCTACACGCGTTACCGCGCTTCCACATCCAGCCTATCAACGTTCTAGTCTTGAACGGCCCTTTAGGGATCTCGAGGATCCGTGAGACCTCATCTTGGGGAGAGCTTCCCGCTTAGATGCTTTCAGCGGTTATCCCTTCCGTACATAGCTACCCGGCAGTGCCACTGGCGTGACAACCGGAACACCAGAGGTACGTCCACTCCGGTCCTCTCGTACTAGGAGCAGCATCCCTCAAGTCTCAAACGCCCACGGCAGATAGGGACCGAACTGTCTCACGACGTTCTAAACCCAGCTCGCGTACCACTTTAAATGGCGAACAGCCATACCCTTGGGACCGGCTTCAGCCCCAGGATGTGATGAGCCGACATCGAGGTGCCAAACACCCCCGTCGATATGAACTCTTGGGAGGTATCAGCCTGTTATCCCCGGAGTACCTTTTATCCGTTGAGCGATGGCCCTACCACTAAGAACCACCGGATCACTAAGACCTGGTTTCCCACCTGCTCGACTTGTCAGTCTCGCAGTCAAGCACCCTTATGCCTTTACACGCAATGCGCGATTTCCGACCGCGCTGAGGGTACCTTCGTGCTCCTCCGTTACACTTTGGGAGGAGACCGCCCCAGTCAAACTGCCTACCATGCACTGTCCCCAACCCGGATTACGGGCCTAGGTTAGAACCTCAAACACACCAGGGTGGTATTTCATCGTTGGCTCCATGCGATCTAGCGACCACACTTCAAAGCCTCCCACCTATCCTACACAGATCCGTTCAAAGTCCAATACAAAGCTACAGTAAAGGTTCATGGGGTCTTTCCGTCTTTCCGCGGGGAGATTGCATCATCACAAACATT
>JAITWN010000157.1 GCA_031285245.1 Chromatiales bacterium
CCGTTCATGGAATCAAGAACGCCGCGCGACTCCAGCGCACGCAGCAACACCACGGTACTGGCGCAGGACAATGACAAGCCGAAAACCAGTCCCGCACCAAGACTCCAACCCCAGAGATGGGCGAGCGCCATGCCAAGCACGGTTGCCAACCCCATCTGCACTACCGCGCCGGGCAGAGCGATACGACGCACCGCCAGCAGATCATCGAGCGAGAAATGCAGGCCGACGCCAAACATCAGCAGCATGACGCCGATTTCTGACAACTGGGCAGCGATATCGAGATCGCCAACAATACCCGGCGTATTCGGGCTGAGGACAATACCGGCAAATAGATAACCGACCAGCGCAGGCATTTTGATGCGTTCAGCAATGAAGCCGAAAATCAGCGCAAGGCCAAGGCCGCCAGCAATCGTGGTGATCAGCGAGATATTGTGTGCCATACCAACAGCATCAATTTCAGATGACAATCCCCGCCTCAAGAAGGCGCGCAACCGAACCGGCGCGACTTTGGTGCGCCAGCCAGACTCCTAGAGATTCCGCGGGAGGACTTGGAAACGACGCACGCGCTTGGCATGCGTCATGCGGTCGGAATCCACTGATTTTCAATGCATTTGACGCCAGGCGTCAAGCGCCATAGACTTTTTTTCTCGATCATTCCTGATCGTTCCCCGAATCACTCAGAAGTCTTGTCGTGTCGATCACCACGCACGCATCGGGCAAACGATCAAATATTCACCAAACAATTCCAGACTGGTATTTAAGAACAATGCTGATCGACTCGCACTGCCATCTCGACCTGCTCGATCTCGCGGCGCTCGGCGCGGATTTCGATGCCGTCATGGCTGAGGCCCACAGCAGGGACGTCGCGCACATGCTGTGCGTCTCCATTACGCTTGAGCAGTTTCCGGACATGCTCGCTTTGGTGAAGCGTGTAGAAGGCGTTTATGCCTCAGTCGGAGTGCACCCGAACGAGCGCTCAGGCCGGGATCCAAGCACTGAAGAACTGATCGCGCTCGCGCGCGGGAGCGAGCGTATCGTGGCGATCGGAGAAACCGGACTCGATTATTTTCGCAGTAGCGGCGATATGGGTTGGCAGCAGGAACGCTTTCGTCGGCATATCGCGGCGGCGCGCAGCGCTGGATTGCCACTCATCGTACATATGCGCGATGCTACCGAAGACACGCTGCGCATCCTGCGCGAAGAGCGGGCAGAGGAGGCGGGGGGCGTGTTGCATTGTTTCACTGGCGATCTTGCTACCGCTGAAGCGGCGATGGAACTCGGATTCTATATTTCATTTTCAGGCATCGTGACTTTCTCCAGTGCGCGCACACTTCAAGAGGTCGCCAGGATCATCCCCGAAGACCGCATCCTGATGGAAACCGACTCACCGTATCTCGCGCCCGTTCCTTATCGCGGCAAGACCAATCAACCTGCATACGTACGTCATGTCGCTGAATTCATCGCCAAGCTGCGCGGCGTAAGCTATGAACACCTGGCCGCTGTCACCACGGCAAATTTCTTCAAACTCTTTGCGCGCGCAGCGCGCTGATGCTAAGCCGAGCGATTACTGAATCAAAGCTCGCGCGCAAGCTGTAGCGCCCGCGAAAGCTGCGGGCGCTCCGTGTAGTAGTGCGGTGAATAACGAATGCCGCCACCGCGCAGCGCGCACTGCACTCCATGCAGGCGCAAGGCTTCATGGAGCACAGCACTATCCCGATCACGGCGCCGAAAAACCACAATACCGGATTGACGAGACGCAGCATGCGCAGAGAGCAGCTCCAGCTCCTCTGATTCATGGATCAATGCGCTCATGAAAGCCGTGTTATCCAGAATGCGATGCTCGACTTCATCCATGCCAACCTCCAGCAGCAGGCCGAGACTCGCATGCAAACCGTGAATACCCAGCATATTGGGACTGCCGCATTCGAAACGACGCGCGCTACGCGCAACTGTCCAGTCGCGACGTTCGAAATCCCCTGAGTGTTCCACCATGTGCCAGCCGTATTGCGTCAGCCGCAGCCGCTCGCGCAGCGCTGGCGTGGTATAGAAAATCGCTACGCCTTCCGGCCCCAGCATCCATTTGTGTCCATCGGCCACAACAACGTCAGCTTGTATCGCTTGCACATCGGTGCGCAATGCGCCGATGCTCTGAATCGCATCGACGCAGAGCACGATGCCGCGGCACCGGCAGAAATTTCCTATTCTTGCGAGATCAAGGCGCAGACCACTGGCATATTGCACAGAGCTAACAGCGAGGAGGCGAGTGCGCTCATCGACGAGATCAAAGAGCGCCTGCTCAGGATCATCAGTCATGCCAATCGCAGCACAGCGCAGCTCAACGCCCTCAGTAGCCAGTGACTCCCATACAATGCGATTGGATGGAAATTCCTGATCGACACTAACGATATTGTCACCCTGCTGCCAAGGAAAACCGTAAGCAATGAAAGAAAGTCCTTCCGAGGTATTCTTCAGCAGCGCGATGTCATCTGCATGTGGCGCGTTGATGAGGAGAGCAGCGAGCTCGCGCAGCTCTGATTCAATCCGCAGCCACTTCGGGTAAGCCAGCGAACCCTGCTGCTGATTTTCACGCGCGAAAGCACACACCGCATCCGCGCTGCGCCGCGGCCAGGGCGAAACTCCAGCATGATTGAGGTGAATGAGGCTCGGAAGGAGAGGGAACTCGACATCATCAGCAGGTGTGCACATAGGCGCCATTGTAGCCGCCTTTGAACATCGCAGCTAAACAAGCCTTAAACCTGCGGTTTTCCCATTTGCTCGATATAAACATCGATGCGAGCAAGTTGCCGCGCGATGGCGTCGGCATCATCCGTGCAGACCAGCGCTTGCTCAAACTCGGCGACTGCTTCACAGATCTCTCGCAAGCCAAAATATCCGGCCACGCCTTTAAGCTCATGAGCAAGATGTGGCAGCAATTTGAAATCACCTGCAGCAAGCACGGTGGAAATACGCTGCCGCTGCTCGATGACAGCGCTGATGAGACGCGGGCGCATCAAATCACTCAGCTTTGAGCAGCCGGTTTCAAAACCGCGTATCGATTCAGATTCAATCCGCCTGTCTGCGCACAGACGGCGGATCGTCTGCCAGAGTTTATTCGCATCAAGCGGCTTGGTCAGATAGGCATCGACCTCTTTACCCAGGCGGTCGCTGAAAAAAGTGTCGGCGGTGAAGACAACGATCGGCGCCGTCCTCTTCGACAGACGCAAGCAGCGCGCGACTTCAGCCCCGTCCATATCAAGTAGATGTAAATCGAGAATGATGAGATCGAATGCCTGCAACTGACTGCGAGCAAGCGCATCGTTGCCGTTCTCGACTTCGGTAACCTCGATACCAGCCGAGCGCAAAAGCCGCGTTAGCAGCTCACGATTGAACTCGCTGTCTTCCGCCAGTAGTACGCGCAGGCCTTTAAATTCAGAATACTCGCCTCCGATCAGCGCGAAATCCAGATCAGGATTCAACGCCTCAGCCTTATCAGGCGCCGCGCAGATAAGTGTGAACCAGAACGTCGCTCCCTCACTAGGCTGGCTGATCACACCTACTTTTCCGCCCCAAAGCTGAACTAACTTAGAAACAATAGCGAGCCCGAGACCAGTTCCACCGTAGCGACGCGAGATAGAGGCATCGGCCTGTTGAAATGAGGTGAAAATACGATTGCATGCTTCGGGCGCGATACCAATACCGGTATCGATGATGCGAATTTCTATCTCTGCATGTGCATTCTGTATGCCCGCGCTTGAAACACTGACCCTGACACTACCGCAGTCAGTAAACTTGATAGCATTGCTCAGCAGATTGATGAGAACCTGCCCAATCCGAGTAGAATCCCCAATGAGCCTGGTCGGCACATCGGGATCGATGGTCAGTGTCAGTTCAAGCTGTTTGCTGAGCGCCTCTGGCGCCAGCATGCAGAGCACATCTTCAATACTGCGGCGAAGATCAAACTCGATCGCTTCGAGTTGAACGGCACCAGATTCCAGTCGCGAGAAACACAGCGTGTCATCAACCATCCGTAATAACAGGCTAGAAGTATTGTGGATGATACGAACGTAATTGAGCTGTTCCGCGCTGAGCCCGGATCGCTCCAGCATTTCGCTGTAACCCAGAATGACATTGATAGGCGCCCGAATCTCATGGCTCATGTTGGCAAGGAAATTAGCCTTTTCCTCGCCAGCGGTAGATATTTCATCACGCGCAGCGAGAACCACATCAAACCACCTGGAAAGACCCTTAGCGCTCATGCTGACGACAGGCCAAGTCGCTGCGCGACTAGTACTGCCTGAATGCGGTTGGAAACACCGAGCGCTCTCAGAATGGCTGTGACATGAACCTTGATAGTGCTTTCGGTAATGCCGAGCTGGCGAGAGATATCTTTATTGGTTTTACCACGGGTCATGAGTTGTAACACTTCATATTGGCGCTGCGTGAGTTGCGCCAGCACGCGCTCAGTAGTCACCGGCTGATCAGAGCCAACAGAGAACGAGGGATAATCAAGTCTGTCTGACACCACCGAAGTCAGCTCAGGCGGGACATAGATGCCGCCCGATAACACCAATTGCAATGCACCTAGAATAACGCCGTGATCCGTCATCTTTGAAAGAAAACCGGATGCGCCACATTCAAGCAGCTTATGCACCAGCGTAAGGTCGCTGGAGCCAGAAAGAACCACCACAGGAATATTGGGATGATGTTCGTAAAGCTCAGAGACAAGCACAAAGCCATTCGTCTCGGGCATGAAATAGTCGAGTAGAATCAGATCTAGATCAGGATAGTCCGCAACTGCCTGCAAAACCTGGGTGCCATCCATGGCTTCAACGATGGAAAGCCCTTCAAAAGCGCTTTCCAACGTGTATCTTAGACCTTCGCGGATGAGGCGATGATCATCAGCAACAAGGAACTTCAACATGCCTCCCAAGCCATCTTTTTGTTTTTGCACCAGCGATATCACTGTCAATTGATTTCAAAAGCTGAGGAAAGCTCTTTTTTTCATTGTCTTAGAATCTGCCACGCTTAGTAATACAACTAACGTACTAAGTAGAGCATATTCTGCTGATGCGCATAATATGTATTATGTTAAATATTGTCCGCCGTCCACAGGACGAAGCCGCCGGTGTTGAGCGCCGAGCAAAAGGCCCGGCTGGATGCTATAGCTGCGATGCCTGATGAGCAGATCGACTACAGCGACGCGCCTAGCCTGCCTGATGCGGTCTGGATGAAGGCGGCGGAGTTGCCGCACAACAAGCAGCAAATCACGCTGCGTATCGATGCCGAAGTGCTGGAATACTTCAAAGGCACGGGAAAACGGTACCAGTCCCGCATCAATGCCGTACTGCGCTCCTACGTCGAGGCGCACACGAAATAACCATCACGGCGGCGGGTGTCGCGGCGCTCGCAAACTCGCGCTCGCGTCACCCGCCGTCAGACTGGCCCTGACCGCCCCAGAAGCCCCGATTAGACCAAGCGGCGGATAAGTACGGCGCTGGCGGCGTGTAAGCATAAGGCAGGGGTGCTACAAAGACTGTGCAACCATCCCCGATCACACGCGCAGGACTTCCTTGCAACCAAAAATCGCTCATGGTTCTGCACGCGATCTGGTGACTGTCCGACCGGACCGAATCCCATGCTGCTGTTTCCCATTTCACAGCTCCCGTAGAGGTATCAATCCGAAAAATACGGTCGTTCAATGCCAACACTCTTGCCCTTGCCTCATCGCCCAGCAGGTCAAGGGGCACCCGGGCTGTCACCCAATCGATCAGCACCGCTTCAAAACTGGCACGGCGGCGAGGTGTTCGGCTTCGGTGCCGAACAACCAGCCAGCAGCAGCGCCAAAAACACGGCAAGAGCCCGAAAAGTCCCACCCATGGGACTAAGTGGCGGTGTTACATTTACACGCTTTTACTCAGCCTTGACCCTCTTTGACCTTGCACGCGGCCATACTTTGGCCGTCGGGTGTATATCGCGCCCTGCAACTTTCTTGAGGAGATACGCAGCATGAAGAAATCAACCGCTCTTGCAGTAGGAATCCTGGCCGTGAGCTTATTGGGCGCGGGATTTGTCGCTAAGGCTGTCGCGCATCCAATGGAACGCGGCGGCATGGAGTCCATTTCCTGTGACGATGCGCCCTTCCATCACGGCGGCCGCATGATGGGGAAAAATCTCGGTTTGACCGACACCCAGCGTGAACGCATCAAGGAAATCTTCAGCGCCCAATCTGAGCAACGCGGGGAAAAAATGCAGGCATTGGAAGAAATCAGGAAGGAGCTGAAAAAGCAGGCGTTCAGCGACAATTTCGATCCGGCACAAGTGCAAACCCTGTCCAAGCGTCAGGCTGAGCTCGCGGCCGAATTGCAGGTCGCGCGCACGACGGCGCTTCATGAGTTTTATCAGACTCTCAACGAGCAGCAGAAGCAGAAACTTGCCGAACAGGAGGAAAAACAGCAAGAGCACGCCAAAGGACGCGGTGACTGGCGGTCGCACCACTAGGCACAGCATCTATGATCATGCGCCGGCCACAGCGAGTGCTGCTGGTCGGCGTGTTCGCTTTCTAATGATGATCGATGTCATCGGCTGAGCGTTCGATACCCGAGCGCCGGCGCCAATGTAGCATTCTTCCCCAATAGGTATCCGGCGCAGCGAGCCAGATTTCCCGGTGCAACCAGTCGAGCGTATCGCGGTCACGCATGACAGCAGAGAGCTCTTTGGTATTCAGCGCTGAAGAACCTTTACGCAGCAACTTCGAACGCAGCTCCGCCAGATGCTGTTGCCTACTCGTGCCACCGGCGCAGTGTTTGGCGAGTGTTTGATGGAGATGATTGGCACGTGGCTCAAGCAACGCACGCACTAATGGTGCTTTGCCTTCATAGCGCTTTGAAGCATTTTTTTCGCGCTGATAGTGATCGAGATCTTGCAGCAGATCGAGGCTTGAGACTTCCTCAGCAACCAAAAAGCGCCGCCGTTGACGCAAGCGCTTACCGAGACTGATTCGGCTTGTCCACATAGAGGTCGGCGCCGCAAGCACCAACGGCAAAGCAATCGGTAGCGACCAATAGAAAAACATCGGCTTCAACCATAAGGCGAATATCGCCCAAGAAGCGCCGACAACTGAACCTGCGGCATGCGCGCGCAGCGCATCGCTCCATCCTGTTTCATCGGTACGATTCTGCCCTGCCCAACGCAAGCGGATATTAAATAATGCTTCGAGCACAAAACGCGTATGCGCCAACATCCGCAGCGGTGCAAGCAACGATGACAGCACGATTTCGCGCAGCACACTGGAAAGCATCGCCGCTACTCCGCCGAACTGGCGTGCGCGCCTCATCAGTAGCACATCGAAAGCGGCTAAGAGCTTCGGTGTAAAAAGAAGGAAAACGGTCAACCCCACCATGCGCAAAGCCATCTCCGGATTCCACTCCGGCCAGAGCGGAAACAAGCTTGGACCGCGCGGAAAATAATCAGGCGGAAACAAAATGAGCTTAGTGGCTTCGACGGTAATCAGCACCAGAAACGCAAACCATAGCGGAGAAGCCAGATACGACATGATGCCGCTGAAAAAAGCGAGCCGATGCGCCATCCGCAGGCGGCGTCCAAATAGCATCAGCGCAATATGCTGCAAATTGCCTTTGGCCCAGCGACGATCTCGTGATAGCTCATCAACCAAGCTGGGCGGCGATTCTTCGTAAGTCTGTTCCAGCGCTGGCTCTAACCAGACCTCATAGCCCGCGCGCGCCATGTAGGCGCCTTCGACAAAATCATGGCTGCTAATCGAGCCTTTGAACAAACCCAAGCCCTTGAGCCGACGCAGCCCGCAATGACGCATGAACGGCGCCACACGCAAAATCGCGTTATGTCCCCAATAAGACGCATCGCCAAGCTGGAGTGCCGCAAGCCCGGTGCTGAACATCGGACCATACAACTGATTGGAGAACTGCTGCACGCGCGCAAACAGAGAGCTTGCGTTGACGATGAGCGGCGCACTTTGCAGGATACCGATGCGCGGCTCGACCTGCATCAGACGCACCATTTTTACCAGCGTTTCCCCACCCATCAGACTGTCGGCG
>JAITWN010000169.1 GCA_031285245.1 Chromatiales bacterium
CGTTTAACCACCGATTTCAGTACGTTTCGGCTTAGGGAAGCCCGCTTTGTCATTGCGAGGCGAAGCCGAAGCAATCCACACGCCGCCTGGATTGCCAACGGGGCCAATAGCCGCCTGGCGCCCCTCGCCATGATGATGCGGTTTTTTTCAGAGGTTCCTTAGGCTTCGATTCAGGCACCGTAGATATCCGCCGGATCCTTCAGCACTGGATCGACCTCATGCCACTCCCCACCCTCGAGACGCCGGAACATGCAGCTCTCGCGACCGGTATGGCAGGCGATACCACCCACCTGCTCGATGAGCAAGAGAATCGCATCGCCATCGCAATCGAGCCGAATTTCATGCACACGCTGTTTATGACCAGAAGCCTCGCCCTTGCACCACAGCCGTTTGCGCGAGCGCGACCAATACACCGCGACGCCAGTCGCAGCGGTTTCGCGTAGCGCCTCACGGTTCATCCACGCCACCATCAGCACTCGCCCATTCGTCTGGTCTTGTGCGATAGCGACGACAAGACCGCTGTCATTCCACTTCACTTGATCGAGCCAGGCAGGATCCATCTTCAGCCGCCATCGACCGAGCGCACAGTGATGCCGCGCGCAGCGAGATAGCTGCGCGCTTCACCCACGGTGTGCTGGCCATAATGGAAAATGCTGGCAGCGAGCACCGCATCGGCGCCGCCACAAGTGAGTCCTTCAGCGAGATGTTCGAGCGCACCAACGCCGCCCGAAGCAATGACCGGAATACGAACGGCAGAACCAACCGCTGATGTCAGCGCAAGATCATACCCATCACGCGTGCCATCACGATCCATGCTGGTGAGCAAAATCTCACCCGCGCCAAGGCCCGCCATGCGCTGCGCCCACTCCACCACATCGATTCCTGTAGCGCGGCGTCCACCATGGGTAAAGATTTCCCAGCGCGGCGCGCCATCAGCCGTATCAGCGACGCGACGCGCATCGATCGCGACCACGATGCACTGCGAACCAAAACGCTCCGCCGCGCGACACACGAAATCCGGGTCCGTGATGGCAGCGGTATTGATCGCAACTTTATCCGCGCCAGCATTGAGCATGCGACGAATGTCATCAATGGTGCGGATACCACCACCGACAGTGAACGGAATGAAAACTTCGGCGGCCACCGCTTCAACCACGCTCGTCATGGTCGCGCGATCTTCGGAGCTCGCGGTAATATCGAGAAACACCAGCTCATCGGCGCCTTGGCGATCATAGGCACGCGCGATCTCCACCGGATCGCCCGCATCTCTGATTTGCTCGAAACGCACGCCTTTGACGACACGCCCCTTGTCGACATCGAGACAGGGGATGATGCGCTTGGCCAAGCCTGACGCCATCGATGTCATCTCAGGTGCGACTCTCGACGTAGCGCTGCGCCTGCGCAAAATCGAGCTGCCCTTCATAGAGCGCGCGCCCGAGAATCGCGCCCGTCACGCCTTCAGCGCTGACATCGCATAGCGCATGAATATCGTTCATGCCAGCGATACCGCCAGAAGCGATGATCGGAATGCGCACCGAACGCGCAAGCCTCACCGTCGCATCGACATTGACGCCGGTCAGCATGCCGTCGCGGCTGATATCGGTGTAGATGATGGCGGATACGCCATCGCGCTCGAAATGCTGCGCGATGTCGATGACGTCATGATTGGAGAGTTTCGACCAACCATCAATGGCAACCTTGCCATCACGCGCATCGAGGCCAACGATGATATGTCCGGGAAACGATACCGCGGCATCGGCCACGAAGTGCGGCTCTTTGACCGCGGCAGTGCCGATGATGGCGAAGCTGACGCCGATTTCGAGATACGTCTCGATGGCGTCCTCATCGCGGATACCACCACCGACTTGCAGCGGCACGCCCGGATGCGCCTGCACGATGTCGCGAATGACGCGCGCATTGACCGGCTTGCCCGCGGTGGCACCGTTCAGATCTACGATATGCAGACGCTGCGCTCCGGCTTCGACCCAACGCGTGGCCATCGCCACCGGATCGTTGGAGAACACCGTGGAATCATCCATTCTGCCCTGGCGCAGGCGCACGCACTGCCCGTCTTTGATATCGATTGCTGGAATCAACAACATGACACTGACCTCATCGCATAAAGCTCGTTACTGGCATTCACTACAATTATTTTGAACCATCCCAACGCACGAAATTCGCCAGCAGGGTGAGACCGGCACGCTGGCTTTTCTCCGGATGAAACTGCACCGCGAAAACATTATCCCGCGCGATAGCGGAAGCAAACGTAACGCCATAATCGGTCTGCGCAGCGACATCGGACACCGATGCTGGCTGCACGTAATAGCTGTGCACAAAGTAGAAATAGCCGTTCTGCGGCACGCCATTCCACAGCGCGTGCGAATGAACCTGATACACGCGGTTCCACCCCATGTGCGGAACCTTAAGTCCTGGCATATCAGGAAAACGCGGCACGTCGCCGGCGATCACACCCAGACCCGGCGTGCCGCCATTTTCTTCGCTGCTATCGAGGAGCGCCTGCATACCAAGGCAGATGCCGAGGAAAGGACGGTTGCGCGCCGCTTCGCGTATCACATCGATCAGTTCCAACCGCCGCAGTTCCGCCATGCAATCACGCAGCGCGCCAACACCGGGCAAGACCACGCGATCCGCGCTGAGAATATCTGCCGCATTACTCGCAACGCGCACCCGCGCATCGCTCGCGGCCTGTTCCAGGGCTTTGTATACGGAGCGTATGTTGCCCATGCCGTAGTCGATCACTGCTACCGTCGTCATACCGCTATGCCATCAGTGCGAAGTCAAAAGCAGCTCAAAGGCTGCCCTTGGTGGAAGGCATGATGCCCTGACCGCGTGGATCGATCTCAACCGCCGCGCGCAGCGCGCGCCCGAAGGCCTTGAACACCGTCTCGGCGATATGGTGCGCATTGATGCCGCGCAGGCTATCGATATGCACCGTGGCCTGCGCATGATTGCAGAAGGCGCGAAAGAACTCTTGAAAGAGATCGACATCCATGCTGCCTATACGCTCACGCGGAAAATTCACGTGATATTCCAATCCAGGGCGCCCGGAAAGATCTATGACGACTCGTGCCAGCGCCTCATCAAGCGGCACATAAGCATGGCCGTAACGGCGAACGCCTTCTTTGGAACCAAGCGCACGCGCTACCGCCTGGCCGAGCACGATGCCGACATCTTCCACCGTATGATGATCATCGATGTGCACATCGCCCTTGGCGCGGATATCGAGGTCGATCATGCCATGGCGAGCGATCTGTTCGAGCATATGATCGAGAAACGGCACCGAAGTGTTGAGACTCGATTGTCCCTTACCATCGAGATTGACCGCGATTCTGATCTCGGTCTCTTTTGTCATACGCTCGACAGTGGCCTTGCGCTCTTGCATTGCTCTCCCCCAGAAAATCCAGACTGAAATCAGGCTTAATTCAGACTTTTTATGATCTCACAAAGCCCAGCGCCAACACACCGGCGCGGGGAATTCGTCTATATCATTCTTGCAAAACTGCGGCCAAAGCAGCGAGAAACGCCAGATTCTCTTCCGGTGTCCCCACGGTTACCCGCAGACAATCAGGCAAACCTGCACCGGCAAGATTCTTGATCAGCACGCGGCGCGCCAAAAGCCCAGCGAAAATGCGCTCGCCCTGCCCAGCAGGCGTGCGAAACAAAATGAAATTAGCCCGGCTCGGTTGCACCTTGAGCCCGGGCATGGCCGCCATCGACTGATAAAGATATTCACGATCAGCACGGATGCGCGCTGCCTGCTCTTCCAGCATTTTGCTATGACCGAGCGCAAAACGCGCGCTCGCCTGCGTGAGCACATTGATGTTGTAAGGCAAACGGATCTTATCGAGCTCCGCCATCCAGGCTGGATTCCCCACCAGCAATCCAAGCCGCAGCCCCGCCAAGCCCATCTTCGACAGCGTGCGCAAGATCAGTAGATGCGGATATTCCCGCAGCCACGGCATCACGGTTTCGCCGGAAAAAGGCTGATAAGCCTCATCCACCACCACCAACCCGGGCGCAGCCTCGATCACGCGCCGCACATCTGCGGCTGCGAACAAGCGACCACTCGGATTATTCGGACGATCGATCAGCACCATCGCAGGGCGATGCTCGGCAATCGCCGCCAGCATGGCTTCGATGTCGAGATCGAAATCCGCACGCAAAGGTACGCCGATGAATTCGAGCCCGACGAAGAGCGAGATCATACGATACATGCTGAAGGCAGGATCTGCCGCCAGCACTTTGCGCCCCGGCACAGCGAGCGCGAGCATGATGAGCTGAATCAACTCATCCGAACCATTGCCTAGCATCAGCGCCGCATCCGTCGGCACGCCCGCGAATTCGCGCAAGCTCGCCATCAGCGCCTGTGGCGCGGGATCAGGATAACGATTGAGACTGACCTCGCGCAGCGTGGCGGACCATTCATCCACCACTTCGGGCGGCCACGCATAAGGATTTTCCATCGCGTCGAGCTTGATCAGCCCAGCGGCAAGCTGCACGTGATACGCACGCAGTGCGCGGATCTGCGGTCGCACCCAATCTGCGATGCGATCATCCGTGCGCGCGTCACGCGACGATGTGTTCATTGCTTATTTTTGGCGGCTTCGACGCGGTAATCCGCTGAGCGCGCATGCGCGGTAAGCCCTTCGCAGCGCGCGAGCGCGGCCGCCGTCACGCCGAGCGTTGCCGCGCTCTGCGGCGAACACATGATCAAGCTGGAGCGCTTCTGAAAATCATAGACCCCGAGCGGCGAGGAAAAACGCGCGGTGCGCGAAGTCGGCAGCACATGATTGGGGCCAGCAACATAATCACCGATCGCCTCCGCCGTATAACGACCGAGGAAGATCGCGCCGGCATGACGCACTTTGCGCGCGAGTGCCTGCGGATCGGCAACAGAGAGCTCCAGATGTTCGGGCGCGATATGGTTGATGACCGCTGCGGCATCATCGAGATCACGCACGCGAATCAGCGCAGCACGACGCGCCATTGAAGACTCGATGATCTGACGCCGCTCCATCTCGGGCAAGAGACGCGCGATGCTTTCTTCGACGCGATCGAGATACGCTGCATCCGGACAGAGCAGAATGGACTGCGCGTCTTCGTCGTGTTCGGCTTGCGAAAAAAGATCCATCGCCACCCAATCGGGCGGCGTCTCACCATCGCACACCACCAGAATTTCGGAAGGCCCTGCGATCATATCGATGCCGACCGTGCCATAGACCATGCCTTTGGCGGTTGCGACATAGATATTGCCTGGGCCGACAATCTTATCCACTTGCGGGATGGTTGCCGTACCATAAGCAAGCGCCGCCACTGCCTGCGCACCACCGATAGCGAAGACGCGATCGACCTGCGCAATCACCGCTGCCGCCAGCACCAATTCATTCATCACGCCATCAGGCGCTGGCACCACCATGATCAGCTCCGCAACGCCAGCCACCTTGGCGGGAATCGCATTCATGATCACGGTCGAGGGATACGCCGCCTTGCCACCCGGCACATAAAGGCCCACGCGATCGAGCGGCGTCACTTGCTGACCAAGCAAAGTGCCATCGTCTTCGACATAAGACCACGATTCGGCTTTCTGATGCTGATGATAGGAACGCACACGCTTGGCTGCGAGCTCGATGCCGCGACGCTGCTCAGCGGGAATACCCGCAAGCGCAGCTTCCAGACGAGCACGGGGAATTTCGAGCGCGCTGACACTCGCGGCCTCGAGACGATCAAAGCGACGCGTGTATTCGAGTACAGCCTCGTCACCGCGCGCGCGTACATCACCGAGAATGGCGCGCACGCACTGATTGATCTCAGCATCCGAAGTCGATTCCCAAGCGAGCAGTCGATCGAGTTCGGTGTAAAAATCAGGCGCTACGCTGTCAAGACGACGGATCTTCATGACTGCGTCGCCTTCTTCACCACCGCTTCCTGGATGAGCCCAATCAGTTCTTTCAGTTGGCGATGCTTCATCTTCATGGCGGCCTTGTTAACGATGAGCCGTGAGCTGACTTCAGTAATGGTTTCGAGCGGTTGCAAGCCATTAGCGCGCAGCGTATTGCCGCTATCGACCAGATCAACGATGCGATCGGCAAGACCGACGAGCGGCG
>JAITWN010000053.1 GCA_031285245.1 Chromatiales bacterium
GACGGCCCCGGCCGCCCCCGCTACTCTTTTACCGGACGCGCCCCCGCTACCCCCCCACGGCCCCCAAAATGAGTCGCGGGCACCGCTCTTAAGCATTGCGCTACACCGAGAAAGACAAAAGCTTTTACCGAACTCTCCATGGATCTTTCGAGGTAGGATCGGGACACTTTTCCGAAACCGTTGGCGCGCAGCGCTCCGTGTTTCGGAAAAGTGTCCCGATCTTGCCTGGCCACTGCACTTGGAGCGCCGTTAGCATGAGATATACGGCGTATACCGGATGACATGGCGGCAGTGTCATCAGCTATTTTCACGAAGATCTGGCGAACCGCCAGCCTTGGGGGGAATGGCGTGTCGGAACAGCATAGCCTGCTCACAACATTTTTTTCGCCTGACTTCAGGCCCTGCCATGGGGAGGCTGACGCGCAGCGCAGGTTTGCGCATTCCTGCTATGCGCTCTGCATAGACTTTCTGGCGGCGATGCTATGTATCTTTGCCATGGTGCCACTTGCCGAGGCCGCGCCCTCTATGCATCTGCGCACGTCCGCTGAAGAAGAGCACGTGGAAAAGATCGAAGCGATATTTCTGTACCAGTTCGGCGCCTATGTGGAATGGCCGGAAGGCACGTTCAAAAGTAATCAGGAGCCGCTGCTCATTGGCATTCTGGATAGTGAGAATGTGGTGTTACCGCTCGAGAATATCGTGTTGAAGCGCCGTCTGCGCGACCGGGCGGTAGCGGTGCGCAGGATGACGCGCAATGACGATCCGCGCAGCGTGCATATTTTTTTCGTCGGTACCAAGGCCGATCCTGAAGTCGCGCGCGCTATGATCGGGCGCGTCCGTGGATATCCTGTGTTAACAGTGGCTGAATCCTCGAGTATCAATCCGATGGTTACCTTTGTGCGCGAGCGCCGCCGGGTGCGCTTCGATGTTTCTCTCGCGCAGGCAGAGGAGTGCGGTCTGCGCATCAGCTCTCGCTTGCTGAGCGTCGCCCGGCAGGTGATAGGTTCGCGGCCGTGAGTTGCTCCAGGTTGAAGAATTCACTGCGCCTCAAGGTCATGCTGGCCATTTTGGTGACGACGGCGGTTGCGCTGATCGTGGCGACGGTCACCATGCTGGTTCTCAATCTGCGTGACTTTCGCGGTATTGCCGTTCGCGATATTCAAACTCAGCTTGAGTTGATTGGGCGCGCTACCGCTCCGGCGCTGCAATTTGGCGATGCTGCGGTTGCCGCCGAAAATCTCAGTTTGCTCGATATCCGCCCGAGATTTGAAGCGGCGGCACTCTATGATGCAAGCGGCCAGCTATTTGCGAGTTACGTGCGTACTGGCTATGAAGGGGGTTTTTCGAGCACCCCTGGGAGTGAAGGCGTCTCGATCGAGCGAGATACGGTGTCCGCATTTGAACGCATCATTGTGGATGGTGAAGTACTCGGGACCATTTACGCACGGGCTAATTATCGCCTTCATCAGCGCTTCATCGAGGGCATCGGCGTTATTTTGTTGATTATTTTTCTGGCATTGATGGTGGCGATATTTGTCAGCAATTGGTTTCAAAGCTTTTTGATTCGTCCCGTTCTGGAGATATCACGGGTTTCACGCGAAGTGATTTCGAAGCGCGACTACTCACTGCGTGCCGTCAAGATGAGCGATGATGAGGTTGGAACACTGGCGGACTCCTTCAATGCGATGCTGGCGGAGATTGAGCAGCGCGATGCTGAACAGGAGAAATCCAATCGAGAAATGCAAAAAGAGGTTGCAGAGAGGCGGCGCGTAGAAAACGAGATCATGCTCTTAAATAGAGAGCTTGATCTGCGTGTCAAGAAACGCACCAAGCAGTTGGAGCAGACCAATGCAGAGTTGGAATCTTTTGCCTATTCGGTTTCTCACGACCTGCGCGCTCCGCTGCGTTCAATCGATGGTTACAGCGAAGCTTTGATCGATGAGGTGGGGGAAGATCTCTCGACAGAGGCTGCGCGTTATCTGGATAAAATACGCGGATCGACTCGCCGCATGGGGCAGTTGATAGAGGATCTGCTTAATCTGTCGCGCTTGTCGCGCGCTGACCTTAAACCCGTGCAACTCGATCTCTCGACAATCGCGCACCAAGTCATTGAAGAGCTTCGGCAGCGCGCGCCAGATCGCAATGTCGATGTCACGATCCGCGCTGGCATGCAGGCGTGCGGTGATCCGCGACTGGTGCGCCTGATGCTAGAGAACCTGCTCGAAAATGCGTGGAAGTTCACTAGTACCGTTGAGCACCCAGCGTTAGAAGTGGGCGTCATGCACGATCATGTGCAGGCGCCTGGGCGTGCGGTGTACTTCGTACGTGACAATGGAGTGGGTTTCGATATGGCATACTCGCAAAACTTATTTGGCGTTTTTCATCGTTTGCACGCTCACAGTGAATTCCCCGGCACGGGTATCGGGCTTGCCACGGTGCAGCGCATCGTGCAGCGCCACGGTGGACGGATCTGGGCAAATGCTGCTCCTGGAGAGGGCGCAGTTTTTTTCTTCACACTGTCGTCTGATGGCGGTCTGGTCAACTCGTAGGAATGCGCTCCTGCATCGTGAAGACGATGGAGCTTAAGGAGAGAGCGTCATGGCTAGAAAACTGATCCTGCTGGTCGAAGACAGTGTCGAGGATGAAGAGCTGACGGTGAGAGCGCTCAGCCGCGCAAAAATCGTTGAAGAAATCGTTGTGGCGAGAGATGGCAAGGAAGCGCTCGATTACCTGTTCTGCGAAGGCGCTTACCAGAGTCGTGATCATCGTGAGCAACCCGCTGTCGTTTTGCTGGATCTGAAATTGCCGAAGATCGGTGGGCTTGAAGTCCTGAGTCGCATGCGCTCAGATGCGCGTACCCAATTGATCCCCGTCGTCGTATTCACCTCATCGAGCGAAGATGAAGATGTGCTTTGCAG
>JAITWN010000096.1 GCA_031285245.1 Chromatiales bacterium
AAGCGCATGCACGCCAGGGAAATAGCGTAGCGCCATGATCTGCCCTGGCACTTTCCGATCCGCACCCACCCGGCGGCGCAGCACCACGACTGCTGCCCAGGTGCCAGCGGCAAGCAACAACGCTATCAGCCCACCGATCGGTGAAATCCAGTAGCTGAACTGGAACAACACAACCGTATGGAAGACGAGAATCAGATACGCAAGCGCGAGCAAACGATGGGTTTTGTAAAACCATCGATAGGGAAAGTATTTGATCAACGCGAGGGCGATCAGCACGACAGCGGCATAGAAAGCCCATTCACCGATATCCTCGGCGAAGCCGTGAATGCCTCTGAGGAAAGACTCGATCAGGTTAGTATCCGGCGCGCGCGGACCACGCTCTGGACGTTCGAGCCATCCCCAACCCACCGCCCATTTCGGCGCCTTTGCCCACAACCAATGAAGGACGGAAGCAACGAGGGCAGCAATGCCAAGCCACTTGTGCAGCCGGTACATCTTGTCGAGACCGCCGAGCCAGGTTTCAGGCCAGCGCGGCCTGAGCGCGAGCCCCATGGCGAGACTCATGCTAGCGATAGCGATGACGCCCGTGAATTGGACCATGGCGCTGCGCAGCGCCCAGAAAGTCGCTGGATGAAAAACCGTGGGGTCAGCGACGAACCACAGAACAGCAAGGAGAGCGAGTCCGCCCCAGAATGCAAATTTGAAATTACGCATACAATGCATCCATCTACAGATTTAAGTCCGATGCCGTAACATCCCGCCGGTACCGATCAAAACTGAGAAGGAAACACTGTCCTCAGGTACGGTATTCGGCGTTGATGCGCACGTAGTCGTAGGAAAGATCGCTGGTCCACACGCGCGCCTTCGCATCGCCACGGCCAAGCTGCACGCGCACGGTGATATCCTGGCGCTGCATCACTGCGCGGCCGCGCTCTTCGGTGTAATCCGAAGCCCGCTGCCCTTGTCTCACGATACAAACGTCATCGAGCCAAATAGTAACGCGCGCCACATCGAGCTCGGGCAGCGGCGCGCGGCCAAGCGCGGCCAAGATGCGACCCCAGTTGGGATCGCTGGCAAAAAAAGCGGTTTTGACCAGCGGCGAGAGCGCGATAGTCGTCGCGGCGGCTCGGCATTCTTCACGGTCGCGGCCTTCTGTGACTTCGATCGTCATGAACTTCGTCGCACCTTCGGCATCACGCACGATCGCCTGCGCCAGTTCGCGACAAACATCACCAACCGCTTCACGCAGCGCCGCATAACGCGCATCGTCCGCGGATGCGAGCACAGGCATGTTCGCCGCGCCGCTTGCAATCAACACACAAGCATCATTGGTCGAGGTATCACCATCGATGGTGATGCAATGGAAAGAATCATCGACTGCTTCGGCAAGACAACGCTGTAACAACGCCGGCGCAACGCGCGCATCGGTCGCGAGAAATCCGAGCATGGTGGCCATGTTGGGATGAATCATGCCGGCGCCCTTGGCAATGCCATTGATGACGCATTCCACATTACCCAAATGCACGCGCTTTGAAACCGCTTTGGGTCTGGTATCTGTCGTCATGATGCCGCGCGCTGCATCATCCCAACCACCTGCGCGCAAGCCCTGCAAAGCCGCAGCAAGACCGTTTTTGATTTTCTCGACCGGCAAAGGCTCACCGATGACACCGGTTGAAAACGGCATGACGTCCTCAACCTGACAGCCGCTGAGCAGAGCTAACGCAGCACAGCACGCCTGCGCATCGCGCATTCCCTGCTCGCCCGTGCCGGCGTTGGCATTGCCTGAATTGATCAGCAAATAACGCGGCGCACGCGTAGCAAGATGAGCGCGCGCCATCAGCACCGGCGCTGCGCAAAAAGCATTGCGAGTGAACACCGCGGCGCAGCTTGCGCCGGGTTCAATTTCAAACAACACGAGATCAAGCCGATCGGCCTTCCTGATACCTGCGGCAGTTGCAGACAGCCGCACACCAGCAACCTTATCCATCAGCTCAGACGTCCGTGACATTGCTTGTATTTACGACCCGAGCCACACGGGCAGGGATCATTGCGTCCGACCTTCTGGTCAGGGCGCACGAAAGGCTGCGCAGATGCAGCGGATGTTGCTGCCTCATCCGGATTGCCCGTGCCGATGGCACTGGGATCGGCATGTTCGAACTGCATGCGACTTTGAGTACGGCGCTGCTCTTCGATCGCTTCTATCTCTTCGCGCGCACGCACTTCAACACGCGCCAGCACTGACACCACCTCCTGCTTGATGCGATCAAGCATGGCAGTAAACATTTCAAAGGCTTCGCGCTTATATTCCTGCTTGGGATTTTTCTGCGCGTAGCCACGCAGATGAATGCCCTGACGCAGATGATCCATCGCAGAGAGATGATCCTTCCAACTGGTATCTAGCACCTGCAACATGACTGCTTTTTCGAAATCACGCAGCACACCGGCACCGACGATCGCTTCTTTTTCAGCGTAGACGCGCGTGAATTCGCCAAGAACGCGTTCACGCAGCGGCTCTTCGTGCAGGCTATGATCTTCTTCCAACCACTTCGCGATCGGCACGTGTGTGCCGTATTCCTGCTCCAACGTTTTTTCCAGCCCCGGCACATCCCACTGTTCGTCGAGACTGCCCGGCGGGATATAACTATCGATGACGGAATTGATCACGTCCGCACGGATATTGGCGATAGAACCGGAGATATCTTCAGATTCCATCAACTCATTGCGTTGTTCATAGATGACGCGACGCTGATCATTGGCAACATCATCGTATTCGAGCAGCTGTTTGCGGATATCAAAGTTGTGGCTTTCCACCTTGCGCTGCGCGTTCTCGATGGCCTTGCTCACCCAAGGATGCTCAATCGCCTCGCCTTCGCTCATGCCAAGCTTCTGCATCAAACCTGAGATGCGATCGGAAGCAAAGATGCGCATGAGGTTATCTTCAAGCGAAAGATAGAAGCGGCTTGACCCAGGGTCGCCCTGACGACCGGAACGACCGCGGAGCTGATTATCGATGCGCCGCGATTCATGACGTTCGGTACCGATGATGTGCAAACCACCGGCGGCAAGCACGACGTCATGGCGCTGCTGCCATTCAGCACGCAGCTTTTCCCGCACGGCCTCGTCGGTCGCTGCGGCAAGTTCGCCTTCCGGATTGCCACCGAGCACGATATCAGTACCACGACCCGCCATATTGGTAGCGATAGTGACCGCACTCGGGCGGCCGGCTTCGGCAATGATCTGCGCTTCGCGCTCATGCTGCTTAGCGTTGAGCACCTGATGCGGGATGTTGTGCTTGCGCAGCAGCTTCGACAGCAGCTCGGAGGTTTCAATCGAGGTGGTGCCAACCAAGGTTGGCTGGCCACGCTGATAACAATCGGTAATGTCTTTGATCACCGCATCGAATTTTTCACGCGCGGTGAGATAGACGAGATCACCATTGTCCTGACGAATCATCGGCCGATGCGTCGGGATGACGGCCACTTCAAGGCCGTAGATCTGCTGGAATTCGTAAGCTTCGGTATCCGCCGTACCGGTCATGCCCGAAAGTTTGGAATACATGCGGAAATAATTCTGGAAGGTGATCGAGGCCAGCGTCTGGTTCTCGTTCTGGATCGCCACACCTTCTTTGGCTTCGATCGATTGATGAAGACCTTCTGACCAACGCCGTCCCGGCATGGTACGACCGGTAAACTCATCAACGATGACAATAGTGCCTTCGCTGACGATGTAATCGACGTCGCGATGAAACAGCACATGCGCGCGCAGACCGGCGTTAAGGTGATGCATGAGCGTGATATTGGCGGCGCTGTAAAGGCTATCGCCTTCTTTCAGCAGTCCCGCCTGCAACATCAGCTCTTCTACATGCTGATGACCCTCTTCGGTGAGATGCACCTGCTTGGTCTTTTCATCGACGGCGTAATCACTGCCGTCGCCATCCTGCTCCTGGCGCTTGAGCTTGGGGATGAGCTTGTCGATCTTCACATAGAGATCGGAGTTATCGCTGACTGGACCGGAGATGATCAGCGGCGTGCGCGCTTCATCAATCAGGATCGAATCGACTTCATCGACGATGGCAAAATTGAGCCCGCGCTGAAACTTATCGACCTTGCGAAAGGCCATGTTGTCGCGCAGATAATCGAAGCCGAATTCGTTGTTGGTACCGTAAGTGATATCCGCTGCATAAGCCGCGCGCTTTTCTTCCGGCGACTGGCCAGCGTGAATCACGCCAACGCTGATATCAAGGAATTCATAGACACGCCCCATCGCAGCAGCGTCGCGACGCGCGAGGTAATCGTTGACGGTGATGACGTGCACGCCTTTGCCGGTGAGCGCATTGAGATACGCAGGCAGCGTCGACATCAGCGTTTTACCTTCACCGGTGCGCATTTCGGCAATCTTGCCCGAATGCAGCACCATGCCGCCGATCATCTGCACATCATAATGGCGCAGGCCAAGCGCGCGACGCGCAGCCTCGCGCACAGCAGCAAATGCTTCAGGTAGTAGATCATCGAGACTTGTTCCCTGCGCCGCACGCGCGCGCAAATCGTCGGTGTGGCCGCGCAAGGCATCATCATCAAGCGCCTGCATGGCGCCTTCCAGCTCGTTGATACGTTTGACGACGGCGTTCAGCCGTTTCAGCAAACGATCATTACGGCTACCGAACATCCTGCTGAGTAGCTTGGTAACCATGACGGAATCACACCCGTGGTGTCGTGTAGGGAAAAAAAGCGGAGAGGAACGGCGAGCGAGAACGCGGCTGCTTAGTTCGCCGCGCGAAGATACTTGCTGGGATCAACTCCACGACCGTTCTTGAGTACCTCGAAATGCAAATGCGGTCCGGTCGACCGCCCACTGGTTCCAAGCAATGCGATGACTTGTCCTTTCTCGACCACGTCGCCTGCTTTCACCAGGTTCTCTTTGTTATGACCATAGCGCGTAATATAACCGTTGCCATGGCTGATTTCTACCATATTGCCATAGCCATAGCGCTGCCCTGACCAAGTGACTATGCCAGCGGCAACAGCAAGGATATCGCTACCTTCCTTGCCCGCGAGATCAAGACCATGATGCATTTCATTGCGTCCAGTAAAAGGATCTGTACGCACACCAAAATAAGATGAGACCCAGCCGCTGCGAACCGGACGTCCCACCGGCATGACCGTCTGCTCAAGATCGCGATTCATGAAATACGCTTCAAGCGCGCGCAAACGTTGTTCACGCACATCGAGATCAACTGCAAGCTGATCAAGCGAACGAATGAAATCGGGAGGCTCTATGGGACTGGTGAATTCCACACCGGCTTCGGGACCACCCTGCCCGGGAGGCAGGCTGAAATCAAACTCGCCCTTGTCGAGTTTGGCGACGGCGACAAGACGCTGACCAAGCGCATTCAAGCGGATGGACTGCGCTTGCAACTGTGCCAGGCGCACGGCAAGCCCATCGAGATCTTCACGCGCCTTCTGCGACAAACGCTCGACTTCATCGCGACTGCGGCCAAGCTCCTGCTCCCAATGCGAGGGCAAGGCTTCGGAACTTTCAGGGCGCGCCTCGCCCATCCGCATGCCCAGATACAGCGCAAGCGCCGGCAGTATCAGGCAGAAAGCGCAGGCGGCGACGATGACATGCCATCGCGATAACTGTAGGGATGCGGAAATCCCCGAACGTCTGGCACGTATGATGATGTTCATCTATGCTAGCCTCATTGCGCCACGCGAGCCGCGGACGCGATAGTTCTTGATAGTCGGCCGATCAGACCAAAACTTCAGCCATGTTCGTGATCCATCAAGCAAAATCCGTACACAAAATCATCACCGGCCCAACGGGGACACTTGGGTCTCTGGCCGCTTATTGCACCCGTTTGGCAAAGCTGTCAGCTCTGATTGCAGAGCGTCTGCCGGAACCACTGAAGCAACACTGCCGCGTCGGCAATATCGCTGATGGCGCGTTGATACTGTATAGCACGAGCGCAGGCTGGACTACTCGCCTGCGCTTCCACGCGCCAGAGCTGCTGCAGGAGCTGCGTCGACACCCGGGATTGATCGGGGGATTGAACGGGCTGCGCGAAATC
>JAITWN010000103.1 GCA_031285245.1 Chromatiales bacterium
GCGTTACGGTTTCTGATGAGACCTTTGCCAGCCCGTTCAACGAGGCGCTGGTACACCAGGTGGTAACGGCTTATATGGCTGGTGCCCGTGCGGGTACGCGTGCGCAGAAAACGCGTGCAGAAGTCCGCGGTGGTGGCATCAAGCCGTGGCGCCAGAAGGGTAGTGGTCGCGCTCGCGCTGGTAGCATCCGTAGCCCGTTGTGGCGCGGTGGTGGCAAAGTATTTGCGGCGGTGCCGGTTGATTACTCGCAGAAGGTCAATCGCAAGATGTATCGCGCGGCGATGCGTTCGATTCTTTCCGAGCTGATCCGTCAGGAGCGTCTGCTGGTCGTTGAAGGTTTCGGCGTTGAAGAGCCGCGCACAAACGTGCTGCTTGCGCGTTTGAAGGATCTCGGCGTGGGCGAGCGCGCTCTGTTGGTGGTCGATGAAATCGACGAGGCACTGTACCTCGCGTCGCGCAATCTGCGTGGTGTCGAGGTCTTTGATGTCGTCTCTATCGATCCAGTCAATCTGATTCGCTTTGAAAAAGTCGTGATGACTGGCGACGCGCTGCGCATGTTTGAGGAGCGTCTGGCATGAACCAAGAGCGTTTGATGAAGGTCCTGTTGGCGCCGCACGTTTCCGAGAAAGCCTCGGGCGCGGCTGATCGTAATCGGCAGTTTGTATTCCGTGTCATACCGGATGCCAACAAGCAAGAAATCAAAAATGCCGTTGAACACATGTTCGGCGTGCAAGTAGCGAGTGTGCAGGTGCTCAATACTCATGGTAAGGTGCGCCGCGCTGGTGCTATTCAGGGCAGACGCTCTGGTTTCAAGAAAGCCTACGTGGCATTGAAGCCGGGTTTCGATATCGATTTCATGGGACCGCAATAAGCTGCGCGGCTCGATACGGACTGGACTGCAAGAATCATGGCAATCGTAAAAACAAAACCCACGTCGGCCGGACGGCGTTTCCTGGTCAAAGTGGTCAATCCCGAGCTGCACAAGGGAAGACCTCATCAGGCGTTGATCGAAAGCACGGTGCGCAAGAATGGCCGTAACAATAATGGCCATATCACTGTTCGCCATATGGGCGGTGGTCACAAGCGCTACTACCGCATCATCGACTTCAAGCGTGATAAGGACGGTATTGCTGCGCGTGTCGAGCGTTTGGAGTATGACCCCAACCGCAGCGCCAATATCGCACTGCTGCTCTACGCCGATGGTGAGCGCCGCTATATCATCGCGCCCAAAGGTGTGAGCGCTGGCGACGAACTGGTATCGGGCAGCGATGCGCCGATTCGTCGCGGCAATTGTCTGCCTATCCGCAACATTCCGGTTGGCAGTGAAATTCATTGCATCGAGATGAAGCCGGGTAAGGGCGCGCAGCTTGCGCGTAGCGCAGGTGGTTCGGCGCAGCTAGTTGCTCGTGAAGGCAGCTATGCAATTCTGCGTCTGCGTTCCGGTGAAATGCGCCGCGTGCTGGTCGATTGCCGCGCGACATTGGGTGAAGTTGGTAATGCCGAACACGGTTTGCGTTCCATCGGTAAAGCCGGTGCCACGCGTTGGCGCGGTATTCGCCCGACGGTGCGCGGCGTGGTGATGAACCCAGTTGACCATCCTCACGGTGGTGGTGAAGGTCGTACTTCCGGCGGTCGTCACCCGGTGTCGCCATGGGGTACGCCGACCAAGGGACATAAGACTCGCAAGAATAAGCGTACCGGTAGCATGATTCTGCGCCGGCGCAAGGCCAAGTAATCCGGGGTATCGGATAGTTCGAGAGGTTGAGAGATGCCACGTTCAGTCAAGAAGGGACCGTTCATTGATCAGCACCTGATGAAAAAGGTGGATCAGGCGGTTGCGGAGAACAGCAAGCGCCCGATCAAGACTTGGTCCCGGCGCTCGATGGTCCTGCCCGACATGGTCGGACTGACGATCGCGATTCATAACGGCCGTCAGCATGTGCCGGTGCTCGTCACCGAAAACATGGTAGGTCACAAGTTGGGCGAGTTTGCGTTGACCCGCACGTTCAAGGGTCATGTCGCGGACAAGAAGACGAAGTAAGGCGCGGGGACCATGGAAACATTCGCCAGGCGTAGAAACGCGAACATCTCGGCACAGAAGTGCCGGTTGGTTGCTGATCAGATTCGCGGCATGTCCGCTGACAAGGCGCTTAGCCTGCTGACGTTCAGCCGTAAGAAGGCAGCTCATGCGGTGAAGAAGCTGCTCGAATCGGCAATCGCCAATGCAGAGCACAACGATGGCGCCGACATCGACGAGCTCAAAGTCTCCAAGATCTATGTGGACGAGGGCCCGACGCACAAGCGCATGCAAGCGCGCGCCAAGGGGCGTGGCAACAGAATTCTCAAGCGCACCAGCCACATCACTGTGGCGGTGAGCGATCAGAGCGGCAAGTAGACGGGAACGAACTTATGGGGCAGAAAGTACATCCGACGGGTATCCGACTCGGCATCGTCAAGGACTGGACGTCGAAGTGGTACGCCGATTCCAAGCATTATCCCGACTATCTGTTGACGGATCTGCGGGTGCGCGAGTTTCTGAAGAAGAAGCTGGCTGCGGCTTCCGTCAGCCGTATTCAGATCGAGCGGCCGGCGCGTAACGCCAACATCACCATTCAGACCGCGCGTCCGGGTATGGTGATCGGCAAGAAGGGCGAAGACATCGAGCAGTTGCGCAAAGAGGTAACGGCGATGATGGGCATCCTCGATGTGCGCATCAACATCGAGGAAATCCGTAAGCCCGAGCTCGATGCTCAGCTCGTTGCTGAAAGCATCGCGCAGCAGATCGAGCGCCGCATCATGTACCGTCGCGCCATGAAGCGCGCGGTGACCAATACCATGCGCCTCGGTGCACAGGGTATTCGCGTCAATCTGGCGGGGCGTCTGAACGGTGCTGAAATTGCGCGCAGTGAATGGTATCGCGAAGGTCGTGTGCCGCTGCACACCCTGCGCGCTGACATCGATTACGGTTTTACCGAGGCGAATACGCCTTCCGGAGCCATTGGTGTCAAGGTCTGGGTCTTCAAGGGCGAGATTTTTGATCGCAATACCCAGCAGGAAGCCGGCGGTTCCAGCGACGGCAAGAACGAAGCCGTTTGAGCGAGCCGGTGAGTTAGTGGAGATTCGTAATGCTTCAGCCCAAAAAAACCAAGTACCGCAAGCAGCAGAAAGGGCGTAACCGCGGCAACGCCACCAGCGGCGCCAGCGTGAGCTTTGGCGAGTTCGGCCTCAAGGCGATTGATCGTGGCCGCATTACTGCGCGCCAGATCGAAGCCGCGCGCCGTGCCATGACGCGTTACGTCAAACGTGGTGGCCAGGTGTGGATCCGTGTATTCCCCGACAAGCCGGTTTCCAAAAAGCCGGTTGAGGTGCGCATGGGTAAAGGTAAGGGTAACGTGGAGTACTGGGTTGCGCAGACGCAGCCAGGCAAAGTGCTCTATGAGATGGGCGGCGTGCCTGAGTCAATCGCGCGCGAAGCGTTCCGTCTCGCCGCTGCCAAGCTGCCGATCAAGACGACATTCGTGACTCGGACAATACTATGAAGAAGGCAAGTGAACTGAGATCTAAGACGGCGCCTGACCTGCGCCGCGAGTTGCTCGACCTGTTGCGCGAACAGTTCAATCTGCGCATGCAGAAAGGCACCAGTCAGTTGACGCAGACACATCGCATGAAAGTCGTGCGTCGTGAGATTGCACGCATCAAGACCGTAATGAATGAACAGGGAGCTGCGTCATGACCGAACAGGCCAAAGTGGCTCGTAACATCACCGGTCGTGTTGTCAGCAACAAGATGGACAAAACCATCACCGTGCTGATCGAGCGGCGTGAACCGCATCCGATCTACAAGAAATACGTGCGGCGTTCAACCAAGCTGCATGCCCACGACGAGGCCAATGAGTGCCGCGAGGGCGATACGGTAGTGATCGAGCAGTCGCGTCCGCTGTCGAAGACCAAGGCCTGGCGCCTGGTCAAGATCGTCGAACGTGGTGAAGAGATTTAAGGCGGCATAACAGCCTGGAGACAGTACGATGATTCAGATGCAGACAAGACTCGATGTCGCGGACAATAGTGGTGCCCGCGAACTGATGTGCATCAAGGTGCTGGGCGGATCGAAGCGTCGTTACGCCAATATTGGTGACATCATCAAGGTCAGCATCAAAGATGCCATTCCGCGTGGCAAGGTGAAGAAGGGCGAAGTGTACGACGCCGTCGTGGTACGCACCCGTAAGGGTATCCGCCGTCCGGACGGTTCGCTGATTCGCTTCGACACCAACGCGGCGGTATTGCTCAACAATCAGAAGCAGCCGATCGGCACCCGTATTTTTGGGCCGGTGACCCGCGAGCTGCGCGGTGAGCAGTTCATGAAGATCATTTCGCTTGCTCCGGAAGTTATCTGAGCGCGAGCGAAACGGAGATATTCAGGTCATGAAAAAGATTAGAAAGGACGACGACGTTATCGTCATCACCGGACGCGACAAAGGTAAGCGCAGCACTGTGGTGCGTGTGCTCGACGATGAGCATCTTATCGTCCAGAACGTCAATATGGTGAAGCGGCATACTAAGCCGAATCCCACGCGTGGCGTTTCCGGCGGCATCGTGGAGAAAGAAGCACCCATTCATGTTTCCAATGTGGCGCATTTCAATCCGGTGACGAAGCAGGCTGACCGCGTCGGTTTCCGTGTTTTGGAGGATGGGCGCAAGGTGCGCTTTTTCAAATCGAACGGCGAAGTACTGGATACCTGACGGCGGACGTTATGGCTAGATTGAAGGATTTTTACGATAAGACCGTGCTGCCTCAGCTGATGCAGCGTTACTCTTACGACAGCATCATGCAGGTGCCGCGCCTCGAAAAGATCACGCTCAATATGGGTGTGGGCGAGGCTATCAACGACAAGAAAGTGATTGAGCATGCGGTTGCTGACATGCAGAAAATCGCCGGCCAGAAGCCGGTGGTCACGCTGGCGCGCACCTCGATTGCGGGTTTCAAAATTCGTGAAGGTTGGCCCATCGGCTGCAAAGTTACGTTGCGCCGTGAGCACATGTATGAATTTCTTGATCGCCTCATCAACATCGCGATCCCGCGTATCCGCGATTTTCGTGGCGTGAATGGTCGTTCGTTCGATGGCCGTGGCAATTACAGCATGGGCGTCAAAGAGCAGATCATTTTCCCGGAAATCGATTACGACAAGGTCGATGCGATTCGGGGCATGGATATCACTATCACCACCAGTGCGCGCACCGATGCAGAAGCACGCGCCCTGCTGGAGTCGTTCAGCTTTCCGTTCCGGAATTGAGGTTGGAATAATGGCAAAGACTTCGATGATCAATCGCGACTTGAGACGCAAAGCGACGGTGGATAAATATGCTGCCAAGCGCCGTGCACTCAAGGAGTTGCTGCGCAATCCCAAGACCGGCGAAGAAGAGCGCGCTGAAGCCTGGCGCAAATTTCATGCGCTGCCGCGTGATGCCAGCCCGTCTCGCATTCGTAACCGTTGCAGTTTGACTGGTCGCCCGCATGGTTACTATCGCAAATTCGGTCTGGCGAGAAACAAGCTGCGCGAAGCTGCGATGCGTGGTGACGTGCCGGGGCTGGTCAAGGCCAGCTGGTAAGATTTTTAACTGATACAGAAAAGACGTTACCGCCATGACCATGACAGACCCTATCGCCGACATGCTGACCCGTATCCGCAATGCCCAGCGGAACGAAAAAGCCAAAGTGTCGATGCCCGCCTCGAAGATGAAGGCTGCTGTTGCTACCGTACTGCGGGACGAGGGCTATATTTCTGGCTTTGCTGTCGCCGATGAGAGCGGCAAGAGCGTGCTGACGATTGACCTCAAGTACTATCAGGGCAAGCCAGTCATCAGCAGCCTCAAGCGTGTTAGCCGTCCGGGCCTGCGTATTTACCAGGGCTGTGACAGCGTACCGAAGGTGATGGGTGGTCTTGGTATCGCCGTGGTTAGCACGTCTGCCGGGGTCATGACTGACCGCGCTGCGCGCAAGGCCGGTCATGGCGGTGAAGTGATCTGCCTGGTTTCGTGAAGATAGAGACATGTCCAGAATCGCTAACAAAGCAATTACAGTCCCGTCCGGTGTGACGGTGACGATGACCGGCAAGGATCTCGCGGTCAAAGGCTCCAAGGGTCAGCTCAATTATGCTGTGCACAATGACGTCGAAATCGTGCAGGAAGGGAGTGTGCTGAAAATTCGCCAGACCGGCGAAGGCAAGCATGCCCATGCCATGAGCGGCACCACGCGCGCGCTGCTCGCCAACATGATCGAAGGCGTGAGCAATGGTTTTCAGCGCAAACTGACGCTGATCGGTGTCGGCTACCGTGCGCAGGCGCAGGGCAAGTCACTCAATCTGACGCTTGGCTTCTCGCATCCGGTGGTGTTCCCTGTGCCGGAAGGCATCACTATCGAGACGCCGACGCAGACTGAAATCATGATCAAGGGTATTGATAAGCAGCTGGTTGGACAGGTGGCGGCGAAGATCCGCGCTTACCGGCCGCCGGAACCCTACAAGGGTAAGGGTGTGCGCTATTCCGATGAGGAAGTGGTGCGCAAGGAAACGAAGAAGAAGTAAGGCGGAGTACGCAGGTGGATAAGAAGCAGACACGTTTGCGCCGCGGACGCCGTACCCGCGCCAAAATCAGAGAACTCGGCGCGCACCGTCTGACGGTGCATCGCACTCCCCGGCATATCTACGCCCAGGTGATTGCACCGACCGGAAGCGAAGTAGTGGCGAGCGCCTCTACGCTTGATGCTGAGGTCAAGAGTGCGCTTGAGGGCTACACGGGCAATGCTGCAGCGGCAGCAGTGGTCGGTCGCAAGATCGCGGAGCGTGCGAAGGCCGCGGGTCTGACGAAGATCGCTTTCGATCGCTCGGGTTACAAGTATCACGGCCGTATCAAGGCGCTCGCCGACGCGGCGCGCGAACACGGGCTGGAGTTTTAAAAGGATTGAGCTATGGCGAGATTTGAAGCATCCGAGGGCGGCGACGAATTCCAGGAAAAATTGGTTGGCGTGCGTCGCGTAGCGAAGGTGGTCAAGGGTGGCCGCCAGTTCGGTTTCTCCGCGCTGACCGTGGTTGGCGATGGCAAGGGCAGAGTTGGCTTTGGTAGTGGCAAGGCGCGTGAAGTGCCAGCAGCTATCCAGAAAGCCATGGAAAGCGCTCGCCGTAATATGAAGCGCGTCAATCTGAATGGCGGTACCTTGCAGTATCCCATCATGGCTGAACATGGTGCAGCCAAGGTTTTCATGCAGCCGGCTTCGCCTGGTACCGGCATCATCGCTGGTGGCGCCATGCGTGCGGTATTCGAAGTGCTGGGCGTGCATGACGTGCTCGCCAAGTGCATTGGTTCCACGTCCAATCCAGTCAACGTGGTACGCGCTACGATCAAAGGCTTGACAGAAATGTCGAGCCCGGAAGAGATCGCGAGCAAGCGCGGCAAGACCGTTGCGGAGATCACGGAATGAACGCGGGAAGCGGCAAGAAATTGAAAGTGACGCTGGTACGCAGCCTGAACGGGCGTTTGGTTGCCCATAAGGCATGTGCGAGCGGTTTGGGTCTGCGTGGCATGCACAGCTCAGCGATCGTTGAGGACACCCCGTGCACGCGTGGCATGATCAACAAGATCTCCTACATGGTGAAGTGCGAGGAGCTGGCGTGATGCATCTGAACGAACTGAAGCCCGCGCCGGGCTCAAAGACCCCGCGCAAGCGTCTTGGCCGTGGTATCGGTTCTGGCCTCGGTAAGACCAGCGGACGTGGCCATAAAGGTCAGCATGCGCGTAAAGGCGGTTATCACAAGGTTGGCTTCGAAGGCGGTCAGATGCCTTTGCAGCGTCGTTTGCCTAAGGTTGGTTTCACGTCGCGCACAGCGCGTGAAGGAGCTGAGGTGCGGTTGAGCGAGCTCGCTAAAGTGGGTGCCGGCGTTATCGATCTCGCCGCGCTCAAACAGGCGAATATCATTTCAGGCGCGATCTCGCGTGTGAAAGTGATTGCCTCAGGCGTGATCGCTGTGCCTGTTACTTTGCGTGGTATTGCTGTGACCAAGGGTGCGCGCGCGGCGATCGAAGCCGCTGGCGGCAAGATCGAGGGGTAAGTTGGCCACAGCTAAACCAACGCTGGGCGGCAGCCTCGGAGGGCTGGCCGGCCTGAGTGAATTGCGACGTCGCCTGCTGTTTGTGCTGGGCGCACTCATCGTTTTTCGCATCGGTGCATTCATCCCAGTGCCGGGGATCGATCCGGCTGCGCTTGCTGCGCTGTTCGAACAACAGCGCGGCACTATCGTCGACATGTTCAACATGTTCTCCGGTGGTGCGCTCGGCCGTTTGTCGGTGTTTGCGCTCGGCGTGATGCCGTATATCTCGGCGTCGATCATTCTCCAGCTGCTGACGGCCGTATTGCCCGCGCTTGAGCAACTGAAGAAAGAAGGCGAGTCGGGGCGGCGCAAGATCACTCAGTACACCCGTTACCTGACGGTGGGGTTGGCAGCGTTCCAGGCGCTTGGTATTGCCATTGCGGTGGAAGGCCAGCGCATCGGTGCATTCCCGGTAGTGATTGATCCAGGTTGGACGTTTCGCATCGTAGCGGCAACAACGCTGGTGACAGGAACTATCTTTCTGATGTGGCTCGGTGAGCAGGTTACCGAACGCGGTATTGGTA
>JAITWN010000175.1 GCA_031285245.1 Chromatiales bacterium
CATCGGGCTGAATACCGATCGAGCGCAGCTCCTTCACCGAATGCTGTGTCGGTTTGGTCTTGAGCTCGCCTGCCGTTGGGATATACGGCAGCAACGTCAGATGCATGTACACCGTATTGTCGCGACCGAGCTCGATACCGAGCTGACGGATGGCTTCAAGGAACGGCAATGACTCGATGTCGCCCACGGTGCCGCCGATTTCGACCAGCGCGACATCCGCACCCTCAGCGCCCTCTTTGATGCAGCGCTTGATCTCATCGGTGATATGCGGAATGACTTGCACCGTCGCGCCGAGATAATCACCGCGACGCTCTTTGGCGATGACGCTGGCATAGATGCGGCCAGTCGTGTAGTTGTTGCGACGCGACATGCGTACGCGCACAAAGCGTTCATAGTGACCGAGGTCGAGATCGGTTTCGGCACCGTCATCGGTGACATAAACCTCACCATGCTGGAAGGGACTCATGGTCCCAGGATCGACGTTGATATACGGATCCAGCTTGATGAGGGTTACCTTCAACCCTCGCGCTTCCAGAATGGTAGCGAGGCAAGCTGAAGCAATGCCTTTACCCAACGAAGAGACGACACCGCCCGTGACGAAGATAAATTTGGTCATGTAAACGCAGCGCATTGAAAGGTTGCACAAACTTACCAGAAGCGCCATGAGCGCTCAAACGAAAAGCCGGACGGTAAGAAGAAAAGACTAACGGCGGTACAAATTAAAAAGCCCTCTCCTCTTCTGCGAGAGGAGAGGGCTGGTGAGGCAGGCCGATCGGCCCACCCCCGCCCCCCCTGATAGCCCTGCGGCTTCGAAACCCAGCAAATCAGGATTTCGGTTGGTGCGATGGCGGAGGATTATACGCGTATTTTTCAGAAAAGGATCATTGCAAAACTGATTTTTTTATCGTCCTCATCATGGCCTAAGGATGAATCAAGCGGCCCTCTTCCTGCGCCGCCTGGCTGCGCGCCGCATACCAAGCAGCGAGCAAGATCAACGCGCCGCCGAACCACTCCGCGGAACGAACGCTCTCATCGGTTAGCCATTGCGATGAAATCGCCGCGACCACCAGTTCAAAGAGCATGATCACCGCAGCGCGATATGCGGGCAGATGGGTGACGCCATAGATCACTGCAAACGTCATCAGCACCATGCCGACAAGGCCAAGGACAACCGCCTCGACCAGCGTCACCGCATCGAGCAGCGGCGGTGGCTCACTCTGTGACAACAGTATCCAAGCAGCAGCTACAACGACCACACCTGACCAGGCCACCAGACATTTATGCCATATCGACACATGTTGCAGACGACGCACGGTCACATTGTTGAGCGCGAAAGCAAAGCCAGCGCTAAGCGCAAGCCAGTCCGCGACACTGCTCGGCCAGGGCACGCTGCTTTGCGGATCCCACAGCATGATCAATGCGCCGGTCACCGCAAGCGCCATGGTGAGCCACGCACGCAAGGAGAGCACTTCACCCAGCAATAAGCGTGCAAGCAGTACCGTCCAGAGTGGCGAGAGATAAAACAGCAGCATTACCCGCAGCACGTGGCCTTCCAGCACCGCAATGATGAACGCAACATTGCACCAGCCACTTGCCAGCATCAGCAGCAGAGCATCGTGCAGGCGAAACCCGCGCGATGTGCCGCGAACAAAGGCAAGGCCAATCACACCGACCACTGTCGCCACGCCGTAGATGATGATGGTCGCCCACAGACCTTCGAGGCCATGCGCCTCCAGCAGCCGCAGCGGATACCACAGCGTGCCCCAGAAGCTTGCCCCCAGCAAAAGAGCAATCAAAGGCAAGAACCCGGCTCCGCCCGGTTTGGATGGCATCCTCGCTTCCCTTTATGTGTGCGCCGCAGGGGCGTGGTCCACTAGGTATCTCATCTCTGCCCCCCATCCTGCCTGCTTCTCCATGCTCCACAGCGGATGTCGCGGGCGCTTGATGTACTCGGTCTGGCTGCGGTGGTGATGGTGCATGCGACGAAATGCCGCCTGGCGATGCGAGAGAAAAACAGCGAGGGAATGCTGAAGTGGCACCGTGATGGCACCACAATCGTCCTCCGCTCATAAGACATGAGCGGAGGACGCACGGGGATCAGAGGCGGTTAGAGTAGTACTCGACCACCTGCTGAGCATCGATCGGGAACGGTACATCTTCTGCCGCCGGCACGTGCGCGAGCTTGGCGGTGTGGGTTTCCTCGTTCCAAGACAGCCATTCCGGGCGCGACAGCGGCATGTCTTGCAGCGTGCCAGCGACGATAGGCAGGTTGACACTCTCGGGCTTGATGCTGATCTCGTCACCCACCTTCACGCGAACGGAAGGAATGTTGACGATGCGGCCATTGACGCGAACGTGGCGATGCGACACCAACTGGCGCGCTGCCAGGATGGTCGGTGCAAAGCCGGCGCGGAACACAACGTTGTCGAGACGGCGTTCGAGCAGCTCCAGCAGATAGTTGCCGGTCGGGCCGTCGCTCTTGCGCGCATCGAGCATGAGCCTGCGCAGCTGACGTTCGGTCACGCCGTAGTTGAAGCGCAGCTTCTGCTTTTCGCCGAGCTTGATGCTGAAGTCCGACCTTCTGCGACGCGTCGCTTTAGCACCATGCTGGCCAGGCGGGTTCGGCCTGCTCTCAGTGCTCTTGCGCGACAAGCCAGGCAAATCTACACCCAGCCCTCGCATCACTCTCAATCTCGGTCCGGTAAATCGCGACATGCATGCTCCAAATTCAATCAATGATTGGTCGACACAGCCCAGCTAAAACCCAGCCGGAGGCTGGCGTAGCCGGCGATATTAATTATTCTCATATTCTTGGTCAAGTTATGTTAATGCCGAGGTGCTCGCGGATGGGAGTATTTACCCCTTACGCGGTCCACACTCAAAGGCCCAGGGCCGGCGGCGGCCAGGTACAAAAAGATGAAACAGTAGAGCACCGCAGCCTCACCATGATTGGCCAGCGGCCAGAACCCCTGCGATGCGTGAGCCATGAAATAAGCCACCGCCATCTGCCCGGAAAGCAGAAAGGCCACCGGCCGCGTTAATAAGCCAATCAGCAGGAGCAGTCCGCCGAACAGCTCAAGCATCCCGGCGAGACCAAGCAGGCTGAAAAATCCAGGCGGCCCGCCCATCTCCGCCGGGAAAGGCACAGGAAAGCTGAATAGCTTCTGAGTACCATGCGCCATGAACAAAAAGGCGGTCACAATACGCAGCACACTGCATAACCAAGGAGAAATCGCGTTCACGATCATTGCAGCCTCCTGAAGTTAGTGGGACTCGATGCCTGTGCTCGCGCCAGTGTAGCGCGGCTGTTGGCGGTACGTCTTTCAACTCTCGCCTTCCCAAAGTATTTAATAAAAAAACAGCATCCTAAGGCGAGAAGATCTCAAACCACCGCCAGCAGCCTTTTGCCGCAATATCGAAAATCAGTGTTTGTCTGATTTACCGACGAACGAGCATTTGCTACCTGTTTCCTAACGTTAACAACAGCTCAACAGCTCCCGAGCGGCACACTGCAATGAAATCAACAGCCCGCCTTACCTCTCGTCGCAGATCAACATCACTCGCCCAGGCTCGCAGACATAAATCTGACGCACTGTGCTGCTTCGCCTTGCGCCAGCTCATACGACAAGAAGAAGCGCGCGAAACCGTCGCGCGCCTTCTGCATGATGATCTCAGCCAATCACTGCTCAGCATCAACCTTGGACTCTACCGCCTGTCCTGCGCTTGTAAAGACGACAACGACCTCAGCGAACTCATTGCTGAAATGCGCGGCCTGCTGACCAGCTCTTCACGCGTCGTGCGCAGAATCACCACGGACTTCCGCCCCCACTGCACTCTGAGCCACGATCTGCGGGCACTGCTGCATGCACTGGCCGAATATGCCCAGATCGAGTATGGGCTGCGAGTCACCACCATCACGCCTGACGTCATTCCACTCAGCCCTGACTATGCCATCGCGCTACGCCACCTGCTGCAACTCACGCTGAACAGTATCGGGCGCAATAGCCTCGCAACACTACCAACCATTCGTGCCCGATGCGAAGACTTGCTGCTCAATGTCGAAATTTATGACGAAGGCTATGCCATCCACGAAACACTGATGCTGGAACGCACAGAGGCGCTTGAGGAAGTGTGCGAATGGATACGAGCGCTCGGCGGTAAGCTATGGTCAGGCGCCTCCAATCACAGCGTCATTCTAGCTTTCGCGCTTCCCTTGCCACGTGATCCCTCAGCATGAATCGGAGCATCACATCGGCCAGTTACTGAGACCACACTACGACATTCGTAGTATTCCCAACTCTATGCCACTGCTCTAGATTCAGCACGGACAGCACAAGGTTCAGCATGGAAACAGCACAGGAGCCCCCACATTTGCTGATTCCCTGCCGAGCGCAGGCAATCTCAGCAAATGCGGAGAAACGAATGAGCCGGATTCTAGTAGTGGACGATCATGCCATTGTCCGTCACGGCGTAAGGCAGTTGCTCGCTGGCACACCTGAAAAACATCTGGTCGGCGACGCTGCTAACGCCAATGAAGCCATACGCAAGCTGCGCGCTGAGCGTTGGGATCTGGTGTTGATGGACGTCAATTTGCCGGGTAAGAACGGACTCGAAGCGCTCAAGCAGATCCGCATCGAATGGCCTGCGCAAAAAGTGCTCATTTTCAGCGTCGATCCAGAAGAGTGTTACGCGCTACGCGCCTTGCGTGCGGGTGCCGCAGGCTACCTCACCAAGACTTCGCCTCCTGAAATGCTGCTCACGGCCATCCGCCGGATCGTTGCTGGCGGCAAATACATCACGCAGTCACTGGCGGAAAAACTGGCGAGCGTAGTCGGCACCAACCTCGATCGCCCGCCGCATGAAAATCTCACCGATCGTGAGTTTCAAATTTTCGGCATGCTCGCCGCGGGGAAAACCGTTTCACAGGTTGCCGACGAACTATCGCTGAGCGTGAAAACCATCAGCACCCACCGCAGCAAGGTGCTCTACAAACTAGGCCTACGCAACAATGCCGAGCTCATCCACTATCACATCCGCCAGATCCCAAGAAGCGCGATGGCCATCCGTGAGGAAAGTGCGTGATGCAGCTCACTCAGAACGAGCAAGTTACTCGGGCACTGCCTCAACAGCACGCCTCGCCTTGCGGCTCAGGGCGCGCCCTCGTCCTCTTCTTTGAGCAGTTCCGACTCAAAGCCGAACATGCGCAGATCGCGGATTCGGCGCGGATACAGAATGCCATCGAGATGATCGCATTCATGCTGTACCACGCGGGCATGAAAGCCGCTCGCTTCGCGTTCGAAGCGTTGCCCTTTCTCGTCATAGCCGGAGTAGCGGATATGCGTGTAACGCGGCACCAGACCACGCAGACCAGGAACGCTCAGGCATCCCTCCCAGTCATCCTCCGTGCCCCGGCGCAGCGGCTGGATAACTGGATTGATGAGGATCGTGGCCGGCACTTCCTCGGCATCAGGATAGCGCGCATTTTTCGTGACGCCAAAAATGACGAGACGTTTGGATACGCCGATCTGCGGCGCTGCAAGCCCCGCGCCGGACAGCGCCTCCATGGTATCGAACATATCTTTGATCAACGCATCCAGCTCGGGGTCGTCAAAGCGTTCGATCGGTTGCGCCACCTGTAGCAGCAGCGGATGTCCCATTTTCAACACTTCGAGTACAGCCATGACGTTGCCTTTGCTATATTGTCCGATTGATCACATTACCAAACTGGTCGGTCTATTGTACTCTGTAGCCCTTCGGCCTCAGCCAGGCAGCAATAGCCAAATCTGTTCCCATGCTTATTTTCAGCCACGTCCAATGATGCACTTCCCGATCACATTCATTCTGCTTGCCATTGGCGCCCTTGCTGCCGCAACGACAGCCGCCGCGGCAACGGAAGAAGATCCCTGGTATGAAGTCGAAGTGATCGTCTTCGAGCACGTCGGCGCTCGCAGTGGCCCTGACAGCAGCAAATTCGAAACCCGCGCCTTTCCTCAAGGCATCACACTAAGCCCCGCGCTGCCCATAACAAATGATGTTGCACCCTCACCCGATGCTACCCCCACGGAATCCTCTCGTTTGGCCTTCCAGAAGCTCGCGAATTCGCAACTGCGGCTGCAAAACGCCATGCAGCGCTTGAAGGTGACACCGCGCTATCGGCCGTTGCTACACACTGGCTGGCGCCAACCAGCTACCACAGCCGCAGGCTTCCCGGGTGTGCAACTCTCCAGCGACAAAGGCGATGGCGCAATGCCCGTAACGCTGCCAGGAGAAACGCAAGACCTCGAAGGCATCATCAGGCTGAGCCGGGGTCGCTTCCTGAACCTCAGTGTTGATCTGCGCTTGCGCCAACCAGGCGAGCCGACACGCAGCTTTTTCGGTCATCAGACCGAGCCAGACAGAATTTATCGATTGCAGCAAACGCGGCGAGCGCGTAGCGGAGAATTACAATACTTCGATCACCCGCGCTTTGGTGCGATCGTCCTGATCACACCATATGAACTTAAAACAGCGCGTACAACAGGCCCCACTCAACCCTGAATCCACGCTTGAGTGAGGGGTAAACGGGCTTTACAGCAAAGCCACCAATGTCGTCAAAACCGTGCGCACGCGCTCCATACCTTCCCTCAGCGTACGCTCGATTTCTTCCATCTGGATGACATCCAGTCCGGCGCGCCCGGCAGCCCAGTTGGCCGCCACGGCAAAAGTGGCGTAAGCCATATCGAGCTCACGGGCGAGCGCAGCTTCTGGCATCGCCGTCATTCCAACCATCGCGCAACCGTCACGCTCCATGCGATCGATCTCAGCGACGGTCTCAAGGCGCGGCCCCTGCGTCACACCATAGACACCGTGTTCACAGGCTTCGATGCCCGATTTGCGACAAGCGCGGATCAACAGCTCGCGCAGCCCCGCATCATAAGGCCAGCTGAAATCGACGTGCGTAACGTGAGTAAGATCCTGGTCAAAGAAAGTGCTAGCCCGTCCCCAGGTGTAGTCGATGAGCTGATCAGGAATGGCAAGACCTCCCGGCGGCAAAGCCGTGGCGATTCCCCCAACCGCCGCCACCGCGACGACACGTGACACACCCGCTTCTTTCAACGCCCAGAGATTGGCGCGATAGTTGATGAGATGCGGCGGGATGTTATGGCCATAACCATGGCGCGCGAGAAAAACCACCTGCTTGCCATTGAGTATGCCATGCGTGAGCGGCCCCGAAGGTTCGCCATAAGGGGTATACATCACCTCACGCCGCACGATCTCAAGCCCCTTGAGCGAGGTCAGCCCCGTCCCACCAATGATTGCCAGATCAGGCATCTTCGTCCCTCACTGCAAAAATACCCGGCGCATTGCGCAAGTATTCCTTGTAGTCCATACCCATGCCGTAAACGTAACGATCAACAACCGGTAGCCCAATGAATTCCGGTCGATAATCCGCCTTGCGATCATGCTGCTTGTCGAGCAAAACCGCACTGTAGACGCGATGAGCCCCCTGCTGTTTGCACGCTTCGACAATCGCCGCCAGCGTGTGCCCTTCGTCATAGATGTCATCGACCAGCAGCACCACGCGCCCAGCAAGAGAATTCACCGGACGCGCGACCCAGCGGATCTCACCGCCCCGCGTCTTACCGTTATAGCGCGTGGCATGTAGATAATCAGTTTGCAATGAAAAATCGAGACGCGGCAGCAGCAGGCCAGCAGGAATCAAACCACCTTGCATGACCGTAATCACCAGAGGATTGGAATCACGCAATGTGGCGCTGATGGCATCAGCCATACTATCGAGCGCGCGCAGTATTGCATCGACGTCATACAGACGATCAGCAGCAGCATGAACAGCCAGAGCCTGCTCGGGCGTAATTGACATGAGAAGGAATTCCTGACGCTTTCTTGCGGTCTACACCGACACGCGGAGGCTGGCAGTATAAGGTCAAACGCGGATTTCTAGAAAGTGAAAGGGCCAGCTTGAGAAATCGCAAGGACAAAGAAAGCATGTTTTTCTAGAGTGGACCCCTGCCTAGAGGTAGCCGGTAAACCGTTCCGGGACCGTTGGCGCCAGGATGGCCGCCGGCACGCATGCAAGGACGCAAGCGTGTCCCGGAACGGTTTACCCGCTACCTGTTACGCATCCTGCTCGATCTCGATATACCACAGATGCCACATCAGATCTTTCAAGCACTGTCCGGTAGTGTCCTTCGGAACCCAAGCTGCGCGTTCCGAAGGGCATTACCAGACAGTGCTGAAGTACGTAGGTTGGACTGAGCTTGCTGCGAAGCCCAACATCAGCACTTTCAACAGACCACCATACCCGGGATTCAGCGCTTAGGCAGGATCGGGACACTTTTTCGAAACGCGGAGCCGCGTGCGCGCCAACAGGTTCGAAAAAGTGTCCCCATCCTGCCTCGAAGGGTCCGGTGATACTTCAGAAAAGCTTTTTTTCCCGTTGATGCCGCGCGAA
>JAITWN010000194.1 GCA_031285245.1 Chromatiales bacterium
TCCTGCCAGCCGCGCATCCCTATCTGGCATTCAGGTCCGGTAGAATGCGGGCATCTCACGGTAGAGGAATGCAAAAACGATGAGCCGGTTCTGGAGTGCGATCGTAGACGGGCTCGACCCGTATGTGCCGGGTGAACAGCCGAAACTGCCCAACCTGATCAAGCTGAACACCAATGAAAATCCGTATCCGCCCTCGCCGCGCGTACTGGATGCACTGCGCAGTGAAGCAGGCGATGCGCTGCGACTGTATCCCGATCCTAATTCTGATGCGCTGAAACAAACGATCGCCGCTTATCACGGCCTCGAAAGCGCGCAGGTTTTCGTCGGTAACGGCTCCGATGAAGTGCTCGCGCACGTATTCATGGCGCTGCTGAAAAAACCTGCCCCTCTGCTGTTCCCCAACATCAGCTACAGCTTCTATCCAGTCTACTGCGGGCTTTATGAAATCGATTATCGCGAAGTACCTCTGCGCGCTGATTACCGCATCGACCCCAGCGACTATTGCGGGCCTTGCGGCGGCATCATCCTGCCAAACCCGAATGCGCCCACCGGCATCGCACTGCCGCTCAGCAAAATCGAAACGCTGCTCAGTGAACATCCTGACAGCGTCATCGTCATTGACGAAGCCTACGTCGACTTCGGCGCAGACAGCGCCATCGCCTTGATCAAACGTTACCCCAACCTGCTGGTCGTGCAGACTCTATCGAAATCGCGCTCCCTCGCCGGCCTGCGCGTAGGTTTTGCCTGCGGCCATGCCGACTTGATCACCGCACTCGAACGCGTGAAAAACAGCTTCAACTCCTACCCACTCGGCCGCTTAGCGCAAAAAGGCGCCATCGCCGCATTTGCCGACGAAGACTACTTTCAACACACACGCCGCGCCATCATCGCAAGCCGCGAACAACTCTGCACTGAGCTGCAAGAACTCGGCTTCAGCGTCCTGCCATCAACAGCCAACTTCATCTTCGCCGCCCACCCCAAACACGACGCCAGCAAACTCGCCGCCGCACTACGCGAGCGCCAAATCATCGTGCGCCACTTCCGCAAACCCCGCATCGACCAACACCTACGCATCACCATAGGCACGCCGCAGCAGTGTGAGGCATTGGTGGGGGCTTTGCGGGAGATTTGTGGGGATGATTGAAAATTAGGGAAACAGGCATGGAGAGGAATGCTCGCCCTCGTGACGCGAGCAGATAGCCGTGCCGGCATAACCGCTTTTTTGCGCGGCATTCCAGTATTCGTGATAGCCGGGTAGCGTGACATCAACCTGTCCGCGCTTGGTTTTGGTCTGCTGAAGACAAAGCACATCCGGCGCGTGCTGAACGATGAACGGCATGAAGTGGTCTTGCTTGATGACGCTACGAATACCGTTGACGTTCCAGGAGTAGATTTTCATATGCTTATCCTGCTTCTGTTCTCTGATACGCCTGCCTGATGCGCTCGCAGCCGGCAGGCTAGCCAATCCTTTTTATGCGGCAATATCGCGCAGTAAACAACCAGCTGCGAAAGAGCGCTCTGCACCTCAGAACAACCATATCAGCGCAGCGCTTACGCATCATACAGCGCCACTCGCTCGCCATTCGCTGCGCTTAATGCTTGGCTGCTGACTGACTGAAGATTGACGGGGCGCATTGCTCAGCATCAGAAGCTACCGCATAGTCGCGATTGAAAGGAAGCACACGAGGAGCTGCTTTTGCAGCCATTCGCGAACGACAAGGAGCGTACCCGATGAAAAAATTGATTGCCCCTCTGCTCGCTGCAGGTCTCGTTTCACCATTGGCTATTGGCGCGCAGAATTCTCAAGACTTGAATTACAACTTCGCTCAAGGCGGTATCGCCTTTTATCCCGGTTTCAAAGGGCAGGATCTGCTTGGTATAGACGCCAAAGGCTCAGTCGCCATCAACAATTCATTATTTGCTTTCGGTGGTCTGAAATATCTCTCCGACAACGTCGATCTCACCGCTGCAGATATCGGCGCCGGCTATCACTATCCGGTCATGCGTGGCACTGACGTGTATGGCGGCGTGTCGCTGGAATATCAGAAACGCGAATCGAGACTCGTTGATCCGATCTCGCTCGATACCAAAATCACTGTCTCCGATAGCAATACCAACGTCGGCGTGCGCGCCGGCGTGCGCCACCATCTCAGCGACACGGTTGAAGTAGGCGGCGAAGCGCGCTACGTCTTTGGCAAGCTCGACTACTTCGGCCTCACCGGCAGCGCGCAGTATTTCCTCACGGATCAGGTTGGTCTCGTCGGTGAGATCGATCTCTACGACGGTGAGCTTGGCGTCATCGGGTCGGCGCGCTACAATTTTTGAGATCGCCCCCACGATCCCTAGTTGTCATTGCCGCGCGCCCCAGCAGACGCAGGCGCGCGGCATTTTCGAATGATCTGAGGCATACGGCGCTTGACACCTGCCGGGCGCGATCTTATGTTTTGCGCCCTATTCCGTCATCGGATCCAAACATGACGCCGGCCCTATCGATCAGTCGCCTGGAAAAAACCTACGCCTCGGGCACCGTGGCGCTCAAGGGCGCTACGCTTGAAATTCCAGAAGGCGATTTCTTTGCGCTGCTCGGCCCCAATGGCGCAGGCAAAACCACTATCATCGGCATCGTCACCGGCCTTGTGACCAAGAGCGCCGGCACTGTCTCGGTGTTCGGACACGACATCGATCGCTCACCCGAGCAAGCAAAAGCGCAGATCGGATTGGTCGGTCAGGAAATCAATTTCAATCCGTTCGAAAAACCAATCGATATCGTGACCAACCAGGCTGGCTATTACGGCATCGCGCGTTCCGTCGCGCTGCCGCGCGCGCGCCGTCTGCTCGAAGACCTCGGCCTCGCCGACAAGATGACCCAGCGCGCGATGACGCTGTCGGGCGGCATGAAGCGGCGTTTGATGATCGCCCGTGCGCTCGTGCATCAGCCGCGCTTTCTGATTCTTGATGAGCCGACGGCGGGCGTTGATGTCGAGCTGCGCCGCGGCATGTGGAATTACCTGCGTCAGCTCGCCGGCAGCGGCGTCACCATTTTGCTCACCACGCACTATCTCGAAGAGGCCGAACGGCTCTGCCGCAACGTTGCGATCATCAATCGCGGCGAGATCGTGGTGAGCGGCTCCATGGAGGAAGTGCTAGCTATGCATGATGCAAGCGCACAAGCCGGTGGCGGCGATGGCGGCGGCAAGCTGGAAGAGATTTTTCTCCGACTCACCCGTACCGAGCAGCACCAATCATGACGCCACAGCAGAAATGGATTTCCTTCTACACCATGCTGCGCAAGGACGTGGTGCGCATGTTCCGCATCTGGGTGCAGACTTTTCTGCCGAGCGTCATCACCTCATCGCTGTACTTCTTCGTCTTCGGCAAAGTACTCGGGCCGCGTATCGGTGAAGTGCATGGCGTTGATTACATGACCTTCGTCATTCCCGGACTAGTGATGCTCGCCATCGTGACCAACTCTTACGCCAACACCTCATTCGTGTTCTTTCAGTCCAAATTTTTTGCGCGCTCGATCGATGAGATTCTGGTATCGCCGACACCGCCCTGGGTCATGATCGCCGGCTATATCAGCGGCGGTGTGCTGCGCGGCGTCATTGTCGGCACGCTGGTGCTGATCGTCGCGATGCTGTTCACCGGCCTCACGCTCACCATTTCGAGCCTCGCCATCATTTTCTTCTTCGCTGTGCTGGCGGCGCTGGTGTTCTCGCTTGCCGGGTTGGTGAATGGCATCTACGCCAAATCGATCGACGGCATCAACATCGTGCCGACCTTCGTGCTGACGCCGCTGATCTATCTCGGTGGTGTGTTTTATTCAGTGGACGCCCTGCCCGGTTGGTGGCAAACGATCACCTATGCCAATCCGCTGTTCTACATCATCAATGGCTTTCGCTACGGCTTTCTCGGCGCTTCCGATGTGCCGCAGTGGATATCCGTGGCTTTGCTGCTGACATTGATCGCCGTGCTCTGCACCATCAACTGGTTCCTGATCCGTAAGGGGCTCGGCCTACGCCAATAAGCGCTATCCATTACGGCTGCTTCGTGCGTGACCTCGACGGCCACAAAATCGAAGCCTCGTTCTGGGACATGAAGGCCTGAAGTCGGGATGCTGCGATTAGAGGGCTATTCTCAACAAAAGATGCGGAGAATGGTTTGCCTTGACAGCTGATCAGGGGAGTTTGAGCCTCGCCTACTTGCGCGCCCTCACGGCGCCAACGGCACCAACGGGAACACAATCGGGATCATGACCATCGCGATGGCCATGCACAGAAGGTCGAGCGGGATACCGATGCGCAAGAAGTCGGTGAAACGATAACCGCCTGGGCTGTAGACCATCAGATGTGTCTGATAGCCAAGCGGGGTCGCGAAGCCGAGTGAGCCAGCTGTTGTCACGGCGGCGACGAACGGCATGTAATCGATGCCGAGCGCGCTGGCGGTGCCGATGGCGATGGGGAACATCAGTGAGACCGCCGCGCTGTGCGAGATCATTTCCGTCAGCAACAACGTGCCGCCATAAATGACCGCCAGGCTGAGCATAAGACTGCCGCCCGCGATGTGAGCAAGGCTGTTCGCGAAAGCGGTGGCAAGACCGGTGCTATGCACCGCGCTGCCGAGCGCAAACGCTGCGGCAACGGCAATGATGATTTTCCACTCGACGCTGCGCCGGGCCTGCGCGCTGTTGCAGCAGCGCAGGATCAACATTGCGGCGGCGGCGATCATGGCCGATTTCAGCATGCCGAGCTCGGTGAAACTCGCCAGCAATATCATGCCAACCAGCACTGCGAGCGCAAGGTAAGCGCGTTCGTAGTTGATTGGCGCTGACCCCTCGACACGGCTGACGAGATAGAAGTGATGAGAATTGCGCTGCTGCTGCGCGAATGAAGGGTCAGCTTCGACAAGCAGCGTATCCCCGGCTTGCAGCACGATGTCACCAATCTTGCGATTGATGCGCTCGCCGCTACGCGCAACCGCGATCACCACTGCGTTATAAAGCGTACGGAATTTGCCATCGCGCACAGTCTGCCCAACGAGCGGACAGCGATGCGAGACCACTGCCTCGATCAGACAGCGCTTGGAACGCGGTGAGCCGAGCTTGAAAATCTGATTGGTCGCAGGCACGAGGCCACGGATTTTTTGCAGATCGATCACGGAGCCAACGGCGCCGATGAACACCAGCCGGTCGTCGGCCAGTAGCCGCGTCTCGGGGGAGACCGCCGACAGTATCTCGCCGCCGCGCTCGATCTCGGCGAGAAAAGTATTCGGCAACTGCCGCAATCCCGCCTGTTCGATGGTCTTGCCAACCAACGGGCCAGACGGATCAACCGTCATCTCCGCCGAATACTCGCGCGTATCGCCAAACTGCTCGATCGCCGGGCGACGCTCCGGCAACAACCAGCGATTGAAGGCGATCACAAACAGCACGCCGAAAATCGCGATCGGTATGCCAATCCACGTCAGCTCAAACATATGCATGCTGCGGCCTTTCTCAGCGATGAGCATGCCGTTGACGAGCAGATTGGTCGCCGTCGACATGATCGTCACCGTGCCGCTCAGCACCGCCGCGTAGCTGAGCGGGATCATCAGCTTCGAAACAGAAATCCGATTCTGGCGCGCCCAGTCATGCACGATGGGCAGAAACATCGCCACCACCGGCGTGTTATTCATGAAGGCGCTGACGAAAGTCACCGGGAACATCATTTTGGCGAGCGCGCCGGAGACGGATTTCGGCCGGCGCAGAAAGCGTTCGGCGATGATGGTATTGCCGCCGGTTGCCTCAAGCCCCGCTACCACCACATAAAGCACGGCGATGGTGAGGATGCCTTCATTCGACATGCCGGCAAACGCTTCCTTCGGCGAGAGCACGCCCGCGAGCAATAGCAAGGTGATGCCGCCAACCAGCACCACATCGGTGCCGATTTCAGTAGTGATGAGCGCAGCGAAAATCAGTCCGACCACGCCGAGAGTAAACCAGGCCTGCCAGCCGAGATCGCCCCAACCCATCATCTCCATGCGTTTGCTCCCGATAGCCGCCCATTTAGGTGCCGCAGTATAACCACCGCGCGCCCCGCAGTCAGCCGCAAGTGCAGCGGGGAATCCGCAGACTGCAGTACAAAAACACGAATGATTCGCAACATCTCACAGCGCAGAGATGCATCGCCAACTGCTTTTTTGCGAACACCGACCAAACCTTTCACGAAGGACAAAAAACAAGGGATTGCTATAACATCGTGTCACGCCAGCGGATGGTTCTAGGGCAACATATGGATAAACCTTGTGGGTAACAATAATAATGGGTGACCATGTGGACGACCCCGTATCCTCCCCTCTTTCTCACATCATACGTTTTTCCACGGATAAAATGCCCAAGCAAGACCGCCTGGCATATTTCCGTGAAATCATCGGTCGTGGCGCCGCTGGGATGGATATCGAGCCACTCAGCGATGAGCCTTTTTATACTTCATCCGTATTGACCCTCCTCCCTGGTTTAGGCCTGATATCAGGGGAATCATCAAGCCGCATTACCAAACGCACGCGCGAGCTGATTGCGGCCGACGGCAAAGATACGCTCAATTTGCTGATTCCTCTTGCCGGAGTCGGCATTGGCACGGGGTACAACCGCGAGGCAGTGATTACCCCGGGCGATGCCATCCTGATGTCGTCAGCAGAGCCATGCAATGTAACGTGGCCAAACGCCACGAAGACACTCAGCGTTTTCCTGCCTCGACTCAGATCGATCGTGCCGGGGATCGATGATCAGATCATCAAGTGCATTCCGCGCGACACGCCGGCCTTACTCCTGCTGACGAACTACCTCGATGCCTGGCAATACGGCGCACTCGCTACCACACCACAAATGCAGCAAATGCTTTCCGATCATCTCTACGATCTCGTCGCACTGATCTTCAACGCCAAGGGCGATAACGCTGAAATCGCCGCGCAGCGCGGTGGCCGCGACGCATGGCGCGTAGCGATTCGCCGCGAAATCGCGCGCAGCTTCACCGAACCTGATTTTTCACTCCCCGAACTCGCGCGCCGCATCGGCGTCACTCCACGCTATGTGCAGTTGCTGCTTGCCGAGGATGACTCCTCCTTCGTCAACGAAGTCACCGCGCACCGCCTCAAGCGCGCACATGAACTGCTGCAATCACAACATCATCAGCATCTATCGATCACTGCCATCGCCTTTGCCTGCGGCTTTAGCACCGACACACATTTTTACCGCCAGTTCCGTCGCTACTACGGCATGACACCGGGGGATGTGCGCGCGCTGAAGTAGCTGATGGGTTAGTGATTGGCCCCTCTCCCCCAGCCCTGATACGCCATGCGGCTTCTCAAGATAAGCACGCGCAGACCCGCACCAAAGCCATCATCAACAGAGCGATTTTCGAAACGTAAACTCAAGCCATGGCTGTGCGCAATGTGTTCGGAGATCGAAAGGCCAAGGCCGCTGCCGGGTTCGGCTTGTCCGGGGGCGCGGAAAAAGCGGTCGCCGAGGCGCTGCATGATCTCGGCGGAAACACCCGCGCCTTGATCATCAACGGCGATATGGTTGGGCGCGAAAATGATGCGCACCACGGCATGGGCTGCGCCGTAGCGGATCGCGTTTTCGAGTAGATTTTTCAGCAGAATCGTCATCGCCTCGTTGTCGCCAACAATCGGCAGCGCATCGCTAGGCGATGGTGGCCAGCGCACTTCCAGCTCGACATCGCGTCGATCAGCGAGCCACAAACAATCAGCAATCGCCTGCTCAGCCACCACCCGCCAATCAACGATGCCTGACAGCAAAGTCTGGCGAGCGCTGTCGAGACGTGCCATCGTCAGCAGTTGCGATACCAGTCTTTCCAGGCGCGCGATACCACGATCCACGCTCTCGAACGCTTCTTCACGCTCCTGCGCCTCGGGCGTTTTACGCGCGAGATTCCACTGCGCCTTGAGCGCAGCAAGCGGTGTGCGCAGCTCATGGGCAGCATCCGCGGTCAGTCTGCGCTCCTGCTCGATCATCGCTGCCACGCGTACCAGCAGGCCATTCATGGCCTGAATCAGAGGATGCAGTTCCGCCGGCGTATCTTCGATGCGCAAGGGCCTCGCGTCATCAGGCATACGCCGTTCCAACGCCATCGACAGCGCGCGCACCGGACGAAGCGCCTTCCTGACCGCGAGGATCAGCAAACCGATCAGCACTGGCAGGCCAATCAACCAAGGCAAAATCTGGCCGCTCACGTAAGTCAAAATCAAATCATTGCGCTCACCGAGGCGCTGACCAACCGCCACGCGCGCACCGCTGTCCGGTTCGCTGAGGTAATAGATCCGCCATGTTTGACCATTCAACTTTATGTTCACAAACCCATCGGTGCCGAGTATCGGGAAAGACACGCCTTCGGTCGCGAGTAATTGCCTACCGTCCGGTTGCCAGATCGCAACGGCCAGATCACCGAAATCGGTAGCGCCATGCCGCTCAGACGATGCTGCCGGATCCGGCGCCGCCTTGCTCATCATGAGCGGCGCTGCCACGCGCATCTGCCGCGCCATGTGCACCATATTGGTGTCATAAAACTCATTGACCTCATGAGCAAAGCTCCAATACGTCGCCGCCATGGTCAGCAGCCACGCCAGAGGAGCGGCCAGCAGCACCGCCAGAATAAGCCGTCGTTGCAATGTCATGAGGTTTTGTCGGCAGCGCCGAGTGCGTAGCCCGAGCCGCGCACCGTGCGCACGATCTTGGGATGAATCTTTTTGCGCAGATGGTGGATATGCACTTCGAGCGCGTTGCTTTCGAGATCCTCGTCCCAGCCGTAAAGCTTCTCGCGAATGAACTCACGCGTTAGCACGCGATTGGGATGACTGAGAAAAAGCTCCAGCAAGATTGCCTCGCGACTGGTCAGATCCACCCGCGCCCCTTGCCAGTGTGCCTCGCGGCTGGCGCGCTGATATTCGAGCGAGCCGTGATGCCAGACCGGCTCGGGCATGCCGGCTGCACGACGCGTCACCGCACGTAACCGCGCAGCGAGCTCATCGAGATCAACCGGCTTGATCAGATAATCATCAGCCCCCGCATCAAGGCCGCTGATACGGCTTTCCACCGCATCGCGCGCCGTCAATATCACCACCGGTGTCTGCAAGCCACGACTGCGCCAACGCGCGAGCAGCGCAATACCATCTTCTCCAGGCAGACCAAGATCAAGCACCACCGCGTCGTATTGACTTGCTGAGAGCGCCTGCTCACCACTTTTGCCCTCGGGAAACCAGTCGACCGCGTGGCCCAACACCCGCAAGCCCTTCTTCAGACCATCTCCAAGCAGTGGGTCATCTTCGATGATCAAGATTTTCATGGTGCAAGCGCCTATTTGCGTAGCCGATAGAGTACCACTGCGCAGCGTGCGGCTTACTTAATCTGCACTTAAGCTTGGCTGCCTACGCTTGCACCCGGTCAATGACGAGGCCACCCTCATGAATGCTGTTGAAGCCCTGCCAATAAACTCACCCATCTCACGACAAAGTACGCCACTATTTAGCTTGCAAGTGCATGATACGAACGACCCGGATCGCGAAGAGATCGAACGCCTCATCGCTGAGTGCTACCAGCAGCGTTACGGCGCCACGATTCGCGCCTCTCTTCCCATGCTGGTCAGCTTGCAGATCAATGGCGAGATCCTCGCCGCCGCCGGTTATCGCTGCGCCAGCGAAGCGCTTTTTCTCGAAAGATATCTTGATGCACCGATCGAGCATTATCTCGGTGACGACGTACCGCGCAGCCGCATCGTTGAAGCCGGGCAATTCGCCACCAGGCATCCCGGCGCCGGGCGTATGCTCATTTCGATGATGGCGCGCGAGCTGCATCTTCAGGGCTATGACTGGGCAGTGAGCACCGTCACGAAGGAGCTACATCATCTCTTCACACGCATCGGCCTGCCCACGCGCACGCTCGCCTCGGCATCGATTGATCGGTTAAATCCGAGTGAACGCGCCGACTGGGGCAGCTATTACGAACATGAGCCCGAGGTCTGCGCCAGCCAGTTGCGCAATATCGTGCAGCAACTGGAAAACCGCACGCAGTGAATAGCGATGAATTTTTCGCACGCCTACGCGACCCATTATGCGCCGCCCTGCCCGCGCTGGTGGCGCATGAGCGCACATGGAGTTACGCGACGCTCGATGAAAACGTATCGCGCTTTGCTGATCAACTGCGCGCGGCAGACATCACCGTACTCGCCTCACATCTCGACAACGGCGCGGACTGGATTCTGAGCGATCTCGCTTGTCTGCGTGCGGGCATCGTCCACGTTCCTCTTCCGCTCTTTTTCACCAGCGAACAAGTGCGCGGCATCCTCGCTGCCACCGGCGCGGGCGCCATGATGGCAAGCGCTGCCACCGCCGCGACCTGGGAAGCGATCGGCTTTCGCTATCGCGATACGCTGTCGCCGCAAACGTTTCTCTACACCCGCTATGCACAGCGCCAACCCTTGCCGGCGGGTACCGCCAAGATCACTTTTACTTCAGGCTCGACCGGCGCGCCGAAAGGCGTTTGCCTCGATGCCAAGGCCATGCTGGCAACGGCAAGCGATGTGTGCGCAGCAACGCAGGCCCTTGGCATCACGCGCCACGTGAATGCGCTGCCTCTTGCCGTGCTGCTTGAAAATATCGCTGGCGTTTACGCCGCGCTGATCGCCCGCGCCACCAACATCGCACCCTCACTGATGAACGTTGGCCTGCGCGGTTCATCGGCGTTTGATCCTGTCACGCTCGCAAGCGCGATCGAACACTACCAGGCACAAAGCCTGATCCTCCTGCCGCAGATGCTGCGCGCTTATGTGGCATATCTACATGCGACGAAACAGCGCGCCCCAGCGACGCTAAAGTTCGTCGCGGTTGGCGGCGCGCCGGCCGGCGCGAAATTACTGCATGACGCGCGCGCGCTCGGCATTCCCGCTTATGAAGGCTATGGCCTCTCGGAAGGCGCCTCGGTGCAGACGCTGAATCTCCCGGGCGCGGATCGTCCTGGCAGCGTTGGACGCGTGCTGCCTCATGCGCGGCTTCGCGTCGCAGCAGATGGCGAGCTCGAAATCGCAGGCAAGCTGTTTCTCGGCTATCTCGGCGCATCACACCCGCAGGCGCACTGGCTACCAACGGGCGATCTCGGCCGTATCGACGAAGAGGGTTATGTACATCTCAGCGGGCGCAAGAAAAACGTCCTGATTACCGGTTTTGGACGCAACATCTCACCAGAGTGGATCGAAACCGAACTGCGTAGCGAAGCCCTCATCGCGCAGGCCGTCGTGCTCGGCGATGGCGAGCCCGCACTCGGCGCCGTACTCTGGCTCACGCAAAATGCAGATGACGACGCCATTCAGCACGCCATCGCGCACGTCAACGAGCGCCTTCCCGACTACGCCCGCATCGGTCCATGGCTGCGAGCAAACGCGGAATTCTCTGCGGCAAGTGGACTTGCCACCGCCAACGGCCGGCCACAGCGCGATGCGATCGCTGCTAAACACCCCGAGCTTTTCACCCTGTCCACCCGCCTGTCCACTCAGGCAAAGCCCCTTGAGTCCACACTCAACTCATCGACTGAGGACCACCCATGATGTTCTACGACCAACTCCTAGCACGCACCGCTGACGATCGCAATGCGCTCCTCAGCCTGCCGGTAATACAGGAATGCCTGCACGGCAAGATGGCGCCAGAGGCTTATGCTGCCTTCCTGCGCGAGGCTTACCACCACGTGTCGCACACGGTGCCTTTGCTGCACGCCTGCCGCGATCATCTGCCACCGCGCCTTGCCTGGCTCAAAGCAGCGCTCGATGAATACATCGCTGAAGAAGCCGGCCACGATGAATGGATTCTGAACGATCTGCGCGCGCTGCATCAGGATGCCGACGAGGTCAAACGAGCCGGCCCAGGCCGCTGCACTGAAGTCATGGTGTCCTATGCTTATGACACCATCGCCAGACATAATCCGGTCGGATTTTTCGGCATGGTCCACGTTCTGGAAGGCACCAGCGTCGCGCTCGCGCTACATGCCGCCGATCAGATTCAGCGCAGCCTGCACCTGCCGGATGAAGCGTTCAGCTATCTGCGTTCGCACGGCACGCTCGATCAAAAGCACACCGCCCATTTCGCTGAACTCATGAACCGGCTCGATGATCCAAGCGATCAGCAAGCCGTCGTGCATCGTGCGCGCATGTTTTACTGGCTCTATGGCGAGATCTTCCAGCAACTGCCGCGCGCGCAAAATTAAGGAGAGTATCCTCGTGAAAATCGCACAAGCCTCGGTAGTACTCACCGGTGCCGGCGGTGGCCTCGGCGCGCAAATCGCGCGCCGTTTGCTACAAGAAGGCGCGCGCATTCTGCTCGTCGATCGCGACAGAAACGCCCTACTCTCACTCGCCCATGCACTCAGCACCGACACCACCGACCGCACCAAAGTCGATGCGCTGGTCGTTGATCTCACCACGCAGGCTGGCCGCGAAGCCGTGCTCGACGCCGCTGCCGCGCGCAGCGCCAACGTGCTGATCAACAACGCCGGCATTGCCTCCTTTGGCCCAACGACCACCATCCCGGCTGCGCGCATCGAAGCTGCTGTCGCCGTCAATGTCACCGCACCCATCGTGCTGACGAGCAGCATGCTGCCACTCCTGCTAGCGCAGCCGCGCGCGCAGATCATCAACATCGGCTCGACGCTCGCCAGCATCGGTGTGCCGGGCTTTGCGATCTATGGCGCCACCAAAGCGGCGCTGCGCCTATTTAGCGAATCACTGCGCCGCGAGCTTGCCGACACCAATGTGCGCGTCCAGTATTTCGCGCCGCGCGCGATCGCCACCGCTTTCAATTCACCCGAGGTCGAAGCCTTCAATGCAGAAACCGGTACGCGCGCTGACGACGCCAGCGACATTGCCGCGCGCATCGTCAACTTAGTGCGCGATGAAACGCCGGAATATCATGTCGGCGCGGTGGAAAGCATTGGCGTGCGCCTAAACGGCGTCCTGCCACGCCTGCTCGACGGCAGCTTCGCCAAACACCGACGCGCGCTCACCAAACTTCAGAACGCCTCATCTTCACGCCCACAACAACCTCAGCATGAAAACGGAGTTTCCTCATGAATGCTATAAGCCATCATCCAGCAAGCCATCGATCAGCGCTCTACGCCGTCGCGCTGTCTCTGCTCGCGCTCGTCGTTTGCCTCGCCCGCCCGGCGCTCGCCGAGCCCGATGATCTCGATGCCGGCATCCGCGTGCTGCAACACAGTTGGGAGGTCATTCAATATCAAACGCCAGAAAAAGAACACGCAGAGCGCTTCGAAAAACTCGCAGATCAAGCTCACGCACTCACCGCTAGATATCCCGATCGCGCTGAACCACACATCTGGGAAGGCATCGTGCTCAGCTCCTGGGCCGGCGCACGCGGTGGCATCGGAGCGCTTGGCCTCGCCAAGCGCGCGAAAGCCTCTTATGAGCGAGCGCTTACCATAGATGAAACCGCGCTAAAGGGCTCAGCACTGAACAGCCTCGGCGTGCTCTATTACAAAGTCCCCGGCTGGCCTATCGGTTTTGGTGACAAAGACAAAGCCGAAGAACTGCTGCGCCGCGCGCTCGCCATCAATCCGGACGGCATCGATCCGAACTACTTCTATGCCGACTACCTCGTCGAGCGCAACCGCAAAAAAGAAGCCATCCCCTACCTAGAAAAAGCCCTCGCCGCCCCCGCCCGCCCCGGCCGCGAAATCGCCGACCAGGGCCGCAGAGAAGAAGCGCAGGAGCTTCTGGATGAGATTCGCCGATAGGTTTTTCTGAATTCGTACTGGCCTGAACGCGGTGATCAGTGGGGGGGGGGGGGGGGG
>JAITWN010000202.1 GCA_031285245.1 Chromatiales bacterium
CCCGGAAGGGCTTTTTTCTTTCCCAGCCGCTTTACCATGTATTCCGTCAGCGCTTCATAATCGTTTTCCAGATCCATTTCGACTTCATCGGCACGTTCAGCCCATTCGGCGATATCACCACGCTGATGGTCTGGCAGCAGGGCGTCCTCGAGTTCGGCGATTTCTTTCGTCTCGCCCTGCCAGCGCTGGTGAACTGGCTGGTACCAGCGCTCATCATGTCTTTCACCGTGCCGCGCAGCAAGCCCGCCGCAACCGATGATGCCCACCTCAAATACGGCGCGTTCACGGTATTTGCGCTATTCGCCTTTACCATCGCCATGACAGTAGTCATGCATCACTATCTGCATCTGCCACCGGTAATCGGCATGATGACCGGCCTCGGACTGCTGAAAGTCTACGGCTATTACCTGCGCCGCCGCGAACTCACTGCGCGCTCCATCGAAGGCCCGGAAAACGCCGCTCTTGAAATCGCGGGCAGCTCACCGCACAAACCGTTCGACATCTTCAAAAGCTTGAAGCGCTCGGAATGGGACACGCTGATGTTCTTCTATGGCGTCATCTTGTGCGTCGGCGGCCTTGGCACCATCGGTTACCTCGCGCTGCTCTCAGATACGATGTATTCCAGTCTCGGCGCGACCACCAGCAACGTTCTCATCGGCGTGCTCTCCGCCATCATCGACAATATCCCAGTGATGTTCGCGGTGCTCACCATGCACCCTGATATGTCGAGCGGGCAATGGCTGCTGGTGACAATGACGGCGGGCGTTGGCGGTTCACTGCTGTCGATCGGCTCTGCTGCTGGAGTGGCGCTGATGGGACAAGCGCCAGGCATCTACACCTTCTTCACGCACCTGCGCTGGGCCTGGGCGATTGCGCTCGGCTATGCCGCGAGCATCGTTTGTCATTTGTGGGTCAATGCGGCGCTGATGTGAGGCGTATCCGAGCATCAGCACATCGGGAGCGCGCGCTCTCAGCGCGCGAGACCTTGCTCCACGCGCAGGCGCGCCTGAATGAATGCCGTGTGCGGTACATGCAAGAGATCGGCAATTTTACGCACCAAGTGTTCTTCGTGATGGCTCTTGCAGGAATCGGCGTAGGCTACCCGCCAGAGCATCTCGATCACCTGAATCTTGCGCTCGACATCGAAGGATTTGTCGATCAAATGAGTGAATTCGAACAGCGAGGCTGAGCCGCCGAGTTCCTGTTCCGCGAGATACACCAAGTCCCGCGTCTGCGTTTCATCGAGCGCGAACACTTCGCGCAGCGCCTCATCAACTACGCGCTGCTCATCATCACTGACCGTGCGATCAGCGCGCGTCATTTCTATCAGCAAGGCCGCAGCGGCAAGCTGCAATTCCTGCTCCTCAGCGCGCTGCGGTTTATCCGTGCGCGCAGCGATGCGCTGGTCAAAAAACTCCCGCAGCGACTTCAGCATCAACCGAGTCCGAGACGCGACCAGAGTGAAGGAGCGCCGCTCTGGCGTTCGATGGCTTCAATACGCGCACGATGCAAGACGAGCTCGCGCTCATCTGCCGGCAGCACGGGCAGAGGCGGACGTCCCGCAGGTAGCCGGCGCACTGGTGAGCGACCGGCGTTGGTAGATTCACGCTCACGCTCCAGTACCAGATGGCTCTGGCCGCCGGTCATCGCCAAATAGACATCGGCGAGGATCTCGGCATCGAGCAGCGCGCCGTGCAGCTCACGTTGTGAATTATCTATGTCGTAGCGACGGCAGAGCGCATCCAGAGAATTTTTCTGCCCCGGGTGCAGATTTCGCGCCATCACCAGCGTATCGATGACGGCACAATCCGCGCCGAAACACTCGCCCGCACGACCGAGCAGTTCGAGCTCGCGACGCAGGAAAGCGAGATCGAAAGGCGCGTTGTGGATGATCAGCTCCGCGCCATCGACAAAGGCGAACAGATCATCGGCTACCGCGTTGAAACCCGGTTTGTCGCGCAGAAACTCAGCGGTAATGCCGTGAACTTCCTGCGCGCCTGCATCGATGTCGCGATCGGGCTGGAGGTAGTGATGGAAATGGTTACCGGTCAGACGCCGGTCGATGATTTCAACACAACCTATTTCGATGATGCGGTGACCCTGCGCGGGCTCAAGGCCTGTGGTTTCGGTATCAAGGACAATCTGGCGCATGGCGCGAAGATACTATATCGCGGAAAAAGCATACAGACTTGACACCACGCGCTCAACGCCCGCCCGATTGCCTGCCGGACGCCAGCAGTTCATCAATCGCCTGCACCGCGGCGCGATCGACGCGCTCGTTTTCCGGATGGCCACTGTGTCCGCGTACCCAATGCCATTTGATGTCGTGCCGCTGCGCAGCTTCATCGAGCCGCTGCCACAGATCAACATTCTTGACCGGTTTTTTATCCGCGGTTTTCCAGCCGCGCCGCTTCCAGGACGGCAGCCACTCACCGATCCCTTTTTTGACATACTCGGAGTCGGTGGTGAGACTCACGCGACAGCGGCGCGTGAGTGATTCCAGCGCACAGATCGCCGCCATCAGCTCCATGCGATTATTGGTGGTATGCACTTCACCACCGCTCAAGATTTTTTCCGCATCGCGATAACGCAGCAGCGCCGCCCATCCACCTGGACCGGGATTACCACGACAAGCACCGTCGGTAAAAATTTCGACTTGTTCCGACATGCGTTCCCTATGAATATTCGCGCACGGCTCATCGTTGAGATGAGCTTCAGGTAGGTTTGACGGCATCGCTCGCGATCAGGCTGCGGCGCGGACGCCAACGCGGCTTGATCGGCGTCAGCGTCACCACACGTTTTTTCGCCACGATGATATAGACACCGCCCAAATATGGCCAGGCACGTGTACCCAAGCGCTCCATCCATTGTAAGCGCCGCGTCAGGCCCATCCGGCGCAGCGGCGGCCGGAAAAAGCGGGTACGGATAACGACGATATCGAAACCGAGGAGCGCCAGCCAGTCTTTGATGCGGATGATACTGCGGAAAGCTCCACGCCAGGGCGCACACTCCCTACGCCGCCAAGTGAACAAACGCCGCATTCCCCACAGGCTCCACGGATTGAAACCGACGATGACGACATGACCATCAGGAACCAGCATGCGCTCGACTTCGCGCAGCACTGCATGCGGATACGATTCGAAATCGAGCGTGTGATGCAGGAGCGCAACGTCGATAGAGTCACTGCGCACCGGCAACGCGCCGGTATGGGCATGCAGAGTACTGACCCTGCCATCGTGCTCGAAGGCGCCAGGATGAACGGCATCGCTGACGATGTGATGGCGAATCAAACTGGTGCCGAGCAGATAGCGGTCTGTAGGCGCGCCGATCTGCACCAGGTAATACCCGAATAGATCAGGCAGGATCTCATCAAGCTCATGCTGCTCAACCTTCAGCAGCGCCTGACCTAGCGCTTCAGCGTACCAATTACGCAGACCTGCGTAGACATACGGATGCGACGCAGCATGAACCATGCATGAAGTATCGTCTGCATCCTGCTGATCTTGTTGATCCATGTCGCACCAAGCCAATCTCACCCAACATCTCATGATGCGGGTAATCCCCGTTCCTGCAGACCGCAACAATTATATCCGCAGCATCCCTGCTGAGTGCGCAGATCTCACCATCACTGCAATTAGCCGAAAAAACTTCAGCAAAAAAAAACCGAAATATCTGCGTTTCTATGCGCTGAAAAAAAAGTTTTTTTGAAATCTTTACGAAGTAAAAAACAATCTGTGCTCAAGTCAGGGTAGGCATAGCCGATTAAGTTGTTATACTCGCGCGACCACCAACAAGCCAAGGCTCTCTAGCGGCATGCACAATCTCTGTCTCCGGCTGACCGCATTCGGCCTTTGCACTCTCCTGCTTCTGAGCGGTTGCGCCAGCATGGCGCCCCAGTCCGGCCCGGAAACCGTGGACATCACAGCCACCGCTTATGAAGAAGACGGCTTCACTCCGCCGTGGACTCAGCGTACGGAGCTATTTCTCCCTGATCCCGAACACAACACCCTTGAGGCAGAAGTCTCTCCTGCTTCCCGATTCTTTCAGCTTCCGCACATTCACCATGGCGATGCTCAGCCAAATCAGCACCGCGACCTCTGGGACCGTATCCGTGCGGGCTACTCCTTCGAAGCACAGATCGACGACCCGCGTATCGATGCGGAGCTCGCCTGGTACGTCAACCATGCGGATTACCTCAATCGGACGGTAGAGCGCGCACGCCCTTACCTGCATCTGATCGTCGCTGAATTGGAGAAGCGCAACATCCCGCGCGAACTCGCCCTGTTGCCGATCGTCGAGAGCGCCTATCAGCCCTTTGCCTACTCGCGCAGCCATGCCGCCGGCCTTTGGCAATTCATCCCTGAGACCGGACGGCGCTACGGCCTGAGGCAAGACTGGTGGTACGACGGACGCCGCGACGTCATCGCTTCCACCCGCGCCGCACTCGACTATCTAGAATACCTGCACACCTTCTTTGATGGTGACTGGATGCTCGCGCTCGCCGCGTACAACTCCGGCGAAGGTAATGTGAAACGTGCCGTAACGCGCGCGCTCGATGCCGACAAACCTGCTGATTTCTGGTCTCTCCAGCTCCCACGCGAAACCCGAGCTTACGTGCCTAAGCTATTGGCACTTCGGGAAATTTTCCGCCAACCTGAAGACTATGGCATCGTCTTACCAGAACTGCCTAACGAAGCTGTGATCGGCCGCGCCGACACGGGTGGGCAGATCGACCTCGCCCGAGCGGCAGAGCTCGCGGGCATCGGTATCGACGATCTCTATCAGCTCAATCCCGCGTTCAACCGCTGGGCAACGGCACCTGACGGCCCGCACGAGCTACTGCTTCCGCTCACCGCCCTTGATCGCTTCAATACGGCCCTCGCTGCGCTCGGCGACGACAATCGCGTGACGTGGACCAGGCACCTCATCCGTGCAGGCGAAACTCTCGAGAGCATCGCTCGCAAACACCACATCACCGTAGCGGTACTGCGTGAAGTCAACGGTACCCAAGGGCATGTCATCCGCGTCGGCGAGAGCCTGATCGTCCCAAGCGCACGCCAAGGCTCAGACTTCCTCGCCTACATCAATCAGCGCACAGATCTGGCGCGCGACCCCTCTGCGAGCAGCCGCAAACCGCAGCAGCAGCATGTCGTGCGCCCCGGAGACACTCTGTGGAGCATCTCCCGCCAATATCGGGTGAGTGTGCAGCAACTGGCGCAGTGGAATGCCATTAATTCCGACGCCCCTCTGCAACCGGGGCAACAACTGGTGCTTGCTCAGGCTGGTGGAAACAAAACCGCCAACGGCTCCACGCAACGCATCAACTACGTAGTGCGCAAGGGCGATTCTCTGTCGCGCATTTCGGAGCAGTTCAACGTCAAAGTCGCAGAACTGCGGCGCTGGAATTCGCTTGCTCTGAACGATCACCTGCAACCGGGCCAGCGCCTCATCATCCACGTCGACGTCACGAAACAGATCGCGAACCTCTGACGCTACCCCCATAACTTCCAATGGAATGACTTTCTGAGAACGCGCGGCGGAGCGCATGCCCCCGCCGCAGCCCTTTGCTTTTGTGCCCCCCGCTTTTCGCAGTACGCCAAGCCTGCTCCCCCGCCCTACTCTCTCCCAGAAGCAATGACAAAAAACGGGTACAATGACCCCATTATAGTTTGGCGCTTGTATCAGCAGAGCTGCTGATCCGCGCACGCCACCTCGAACGCCGGAGGACTTCAATTGAATGAGAGCATGCCGATAAGTACCGGTATGCAGGGCGATTACGCCCCGCCCCATCCGGGGGACACATGGAACACAACAACGTTATACCGATTAGCAGTCGAGCAATTGATCTACCGCAATCGCCTTTTCGCGCAACCTCATCGGAAGGCGACCTGCTGCACGCGCCTGTAGTAGCAACCCTGATGCAAGGCAAGACCATTGCCGGCCGCCTGGCGGGCGTTGATGGTCCACGCGCCGTCATTACGCTACAGACGCGTGATAAACGCCGCATTTACATTCGCTTCTCGGAGCTACGCTATCTCAACTTCATTGCGCGCAACCCGATCAATCGCAACAAGCACCCGCTGCAGCAAACACACGCCAACGACATCGTGATGCCTAAGGGCGCGCAGGATTTCCGCGTTACTTTCGTCGATCAGAAGGCGCTGAATGGACGTACGCGCAGCTCCTTCGTCGATAAATTCGGCATTCACCTATTCCAGCTCGTCGACAGCACCCATGTCAGCCGGCTGTTCATCCCGGCACAATCGGTCTCGCGCTACTACATTGGGCGCCGCATCGATCCGCAAGGCAGTGAGAGCGTAGTACATGACCTCAAGACCAGAACCAAATCCGACGCAGCCATCTCTCCGCGGCGGCGCAAATCCGATCGCGAGCACAAGGGAACCACAACCGACGCTCAGGCGCTCAAGCAAGCACTCACTTCACGCGCCGAAGCAGAAGAACTGACCAGCCTGTGGCGTATCGGCGAGATGCTGGTCAAAGACGGCATCGTCACGCAGGACCAGCTTAATACCGCCCTCGAACATCAGAAAAATGATGCCAGCGCTCGTATTGGAGAAATCTTCGTAAAGATGGGCGTGACTTCCTCCGAGCAGATCTACACGACGCTCGCGCACAAGTTCGGCTTGCCCTTCGTGCTGCTCAGAAATCTCTTCATCGACATGGAATGCATCAATCTCGTGCCCGCAGATGTAGCGCACAAATACACGCTGGTCCCGCTCCTGCTGCACAATGACCGGCTGGTGGTGGCCATGGACGATCCAGCCAATACCGAAGCGCTGACGCTGCTGAATTTCATAACGCGCTACCGCATCGAACCCACTATTGCCACGCGCGAAGACATCACCTGGGCGATTGACAAATACTACGGTCAATCGAGCGAGGCATCTGCGAAAAAAAGCCCGACACAGCCACACACCGAAAGCAGCGACAACGCGGCTGCACCGCAAGAAACACGCGAGACCATCAATCGCAAAACGATAGAGAAAGCGATAGCGAGCTTCATCGCCAACACCGTCGCTGATGCCGTCAACCGCGGCGCTTCCGATATCCAGTTCGCCGCCACAGGTACTCGCACGTCGGTACTATTCCGTATCAGCGGCGAACTGGTGCCCGTGCGCCGCGTCAGCCATATCATCGTGCCGGCGATTCTCAACCATTTGCACGCGATGATCACGCCCGCACATAAAGGCCAATCATCACAGCCTGGTTATGCCCGCATTATCAATGGAGAAGAAGTGATCGATGCCTACATCGATATCTCGCGCAAGGGCAACGATGCCGCCGTTATCCGCCTCATCCGTACTGGTGTGCAGCTGCCTCTTATTCCTTCTCTGGGGCTTCAGGAAACAGAATTCTCTCAACTGAATGAGGTATTGATGCGCCAAGGCCGGCTATTCCTGGTCGCCGGCCCTGCCGAATCGCATCGCTCACGCACGCTTTACGCTGCGCTGCGCCAAGTCCGCGAGAATGGCCGTCACGTAGCCACCGCAGAGTGGCCGGTATCGTATTACCTCAACGGCGTCACGCAGATCCATCCGCATAATGGCGACACCAGCAGTTTTATCATGCAGGCGCTTAGCGATACGAGCCGCTTCGACTGTCTGCTCATCAACGAAATCGCCGATCGCGCCAGTCTCGACACCGCTATTACGGCCACCCTGAAGGGGATGACTGTAATGTCCAAGCTGGAAGCTGTCACCGCCACGCAGGCCGTCGCACGCCTCGCTTCCCTCACCAACCGGCGCAGCGAACTTGCGACGATGCTCGGCGGCATCCTGGTGCAACACCGAGTCCGCGTTAACTGCCACTGCTGCTTGGTCGAGGAAAAGATCGAGGGCGCAGCGCGCGATACACTCGGAGTCGGCCGCGACGAAGTCTTTTATCGCGGCAAAGGCTGCGAGGAATGCAAAGGCACAGGTTACTGCGGCAGCCAGCTGGTATTCGAACTGATGCCGAATTCGCTGGAACTCAGCACACTACTCGGAACTGGCGCTACGCAAGACAAAATTGCAGAGTGGGCAGCAGAGCGCGGCATCGCAGCGCTGCAGGAAAATGCACTTGAGCTGGCGCGCCAGCGGCGCATCCCGCTCGCCGAAGCTCATCGTCTGCATTTGCTCACTCGCGACTAACGCAGCACTGAACCTCGAAGCTTGGTGACCAGCGGTGTCCGTCGTCCGTATTTTCAGGACGCGGAGCCGCTACGCGCCAACGGCCTGTGAAAATACGGACAGGCACCGCTCCGAGCACGTTCGGACAAAGAAACAAAAGCTTTCCTGAATCCTAAGCGAAGCTTTCGAGGCAGGGCTGGGATACGTTTTCGAAACCGTTGGCGCGCAGCGGCTCCGCATTTCGAAAACGTATCCCAGTCCTGCTTGGCCACGATCCCCTGAGGCAGGACAGCCCGCGAAACGCTTCAATACAAATAACAGCGCGCAGAATGCGTGACTGAGAAGAATTTATTTTCAGGATAGCCTTGGCTGCAATGCGGCCGTGCTTGTGGGCAGCGGGAATGAAAATGACATCCCACGGGCGGTGCGATGGGAGACGGCAAATCGCCTGCGATTCGCGGCGTTTCACGCTCGCAGCCATCAAGGCGCGGCACAGCCGCAAGTAAGGCCTGCGTATAAGGATGACGCGGCGCCTCCATCACTTCTGACGTGCGCCCATACTCGACGATTCTACCGAGATACATCACCGCCATTTCATCGGCGATATGAGGCACGATCGATAGATTGTGCGTGATGAAGAGATAGGACAGACCCATACTATCCTGCAATGATTGCAGCAGATTGAGAATCTGCGCCTGCACTGAGATATCAAGCGCACTCGTTGGTTCATCGCAGACAACCAGGCGTGGATTCACCGCCAGCGCGCGCGCAATACAGATGCGCTGGCGCTGACCACCCGAGAATTCGTGCGCATAGCGCTGCGCCGCTGATGCCGGCAGACCGACTTCAGCAAGCAGTGCTTCCACGCGGCTAGCACGGCGACGTGCACTCCGCTCGATACCCAAGGTAATCATGCCTTCGGCAATGATGTCAGCAATCCGCATGCGCGGATTCATCGATGCGTAAGCATCCTGAAAAACCATTTGGAACGCCGCGCGCCGACGGCGCAGATCCTCACCAGAAAGTTTGGCGAGATCTTCACCGTCGAAAACGATGCGCCCGGCCTGCGCGCGCACTAGTTGAAGAATGGCTTTGCCGACCGTGGTCTTGCCACAGCCTGACTCGCCCACCAGCGCCAGCGTACGTCCTTGGCCAAGACGAAAGGACACCCCATCAACCGCGCGCAGCATGCCAGGCGTACGCCATGGCCCACGTCGCAAGGGGAAACGCACTTCCAGGTTTTCAACAGCGAGCAATCCCATATCTGCTCTGGGCGCTGCAATAGGTACAGCTGGCGCTGCGTGCTCACTCGAGAGTGCGCTGACCAACCTTTGCTCCTCTTCAGGAGCATAGAGATGACAACGAACCGTTTCTCCGCTTGGCAAGCTGTACATGCGCGGCGACTGCTCGCAAACACTCCAGGCGAAATCACAACGCGCGGCGAAACGACACCCTTTCCTGCCAACATGAGGCGCCACGCTCCCGCGAATCACCGCCAGTGGCTGGCCTCGGCCTATTTTTCCCGGCAAAGAGGCAAACAGTTTGCGGCTATAAGGATGCCTGGGCGAGGCGAAGAATTGTTCACGCGTGGCCTGTTCAATGACATGGCCAGCGTACATGACAGCGACACGATCAGCAGTCTCAGCAACTACGCCAAGGTCGTGTGTGATCAGCATGATCGACATGCCGCGCTCGCGCTGCAATTTCTTGAGCAACCCAAGCACTTGCGCCTGAATAGTGACATCAAGAGCGGT